>JASGEU010000141.1:0-26883 GCA_047606065.1 Mobilitalea sp. | reverse complement strand
TTATATAAGATTCCGCTGGTATTAAAGAATTTATGTAAGGGCAATTCGCTTCTGACGTGCCACTCCTTAAGTTCCTCATAAGTTGGATTGTCCTCTTTTATATGGCGGTCGGTATAGTTAAATCCATTCGTTTTAAGCCACTGCTTTGCTTTTTGACAGGTAGTGCATTTAGGGTATTCGATAAATAACATGGGATTCCTCTTTTCTTTATTGCTTTATTTTTTACGATTTTAACATGAATAAGTTCTAATAACAAGAGGGATTACAGCACAAGAAATACGATTAAGAATAATTAGGTTACTGTTCACACGTATCTTAACACTTGCTGTTAAGATACGAAAGAAAATGATTCAGGAGATGATTTCTGCTTCGCGAAGCGAATTTGCATGTAGAAATCATGTGTTACTGTGAACGGAGTGAGCAGTTAGAATAATCAATTTTAGAACGGCATAAGAGAAATAAATTATAATGTTTATAGGAATTGATCTGCATATTGCTGATCTATTGCCTTCCGGAAAAAAATTTATTCGCAAAGAGACATCAGCTTATAAAATTAATCAAGAAGATATGAATGAATTATCTGTTACGATAATGAAAACCTTGAGTGAGGCGAATTTGTAACAATGTACTTATAAAGGAATTTAGAATAAGAGAGAGGAGTATTAATTAAAATATGAATAAGGATGAGATTGTAATTAGAAGACCTGCAATAGATGAATTAGCTTCCATCCATGCTTTTTTTGAAATGATGTTAAAAGATACCTTTGAAGCGAATGGGGTAAGTGATTTAACTGAATTACTGGAAGAAGAAATTCAGGTTAAAAAGAAATATATCCTGCAAGATATTACAACCAATGGAAAGGATAGGTTTTTTCTGCTGGCGGTTTACGATGGAAAAATAATTGGCTCAATAGAATATGGAGCATCTAATGAAGTCCTAAATAGTTGCACAAACAATAAAATGAAAGATATACTTGAAATTGGAACAGTTTTTGTTCATCCGAAATATCAAAAGCAGGGAATTTCTTCGATACTTTTAAATAATTTATTTCTGGAATTAGATAAGAAATTAATCCAAGAAGTATGTTTTGACAGCGGCTACAAAATTGCTCAAAGTGTATGGAGTAAGAAGTTTGGCAGTCCAGCATATTGTTTTAATGATTACTGGGCTGTGGGCTTTCCTCATATGATATGGAGAGTAAAGGTAAAAGAAGCTTTGGAAATCCTAAAAAGTGAAGTATAGTAGTATTAATTAAAATTAAAGTGTTTTCAATAATATATATGGGGTGAGCAGAATGTATGTATATTTAATGAGTAACCAAAAGCCTCTGAATGAGGAACTTATAAAGAGCCATGTAGAACATTTAAAAGAGCTGAAAAGACAGGGGAAGCTTGTACTGTGTGGACCATTCGAGGATTATCCTGGAGGTATGGTAGTGTTTCAAGCAGAAAATATAGAGGAAGCTACGCATATAGCAAAGGCGGATCCATTTATTTCTTCAGGATGTAAATCTTTTGAGCTAAGGACCTTAGAGGAAGCGAAGGAAGATAATAATTATCTATTATAATAAATATGAAAACAGATAGCTCAGACTTCGCAGTACAAGATGTTCAATCAAAAAGCAAATTATTAGCTTCGAAGTATGAGTTCTACAACAGGAAAGGTGGTGTTAGTATGTCATTTCAGGCATATATCGATAATATAACGAAGATTACAGGACAAACACCGGATCAAATAAGAGAGAAAGCGTTAGCACAGAATATCATTTCCGAAGATATGAAAGCTACAGAATTCGTAAACGGGCTGAACAGTGAGTATGGTTTGGGGAAAGGACATGCCATGTCTATGTGGAAGTACTTCCTTGAACATGGGTGGATTGTTACGAAGCATTCTAAAATTTAATTAGGCTTTAGCGGTTCTCATAGCTTTTTTATGAATTATATTTGTAGAGATTTTTAATTCAGTATACTCTTTTGAATCTACGGAATAAAATTATGATAACGTAAAGGTAGAGTTGCTTCAAGCATAGAGAAAAATTTTCTATGTAATTTGAGGAAAACTATATTTATGGTTAGCCGAAATACCATATTTATCTTATAGAATAGGAGCCTTATCCTATATACCATCAAATCAAGCTGGTCAGATATCAGCTTGATTTTTTTATGAAATAGTTGAGCACGCCTATTGTATGAAATGGATTTATTATTTATATGTTATAGTTATAATTTCAACTTAATAAGATTTTTAAAATAATTTTAATATTATAATATTTATATATTGACAATAATGTATGACGTACAGTATACTGACAGTGAGGTGATTAATATGGATTCAAATAATGAACTTATAAGTTCACTAATCGTTGAATTAAAAAGAGGTACATTAGTTCTATCTGTGATGAGTCAGCTAAGTACATATGAGTATGGATATTCCCTTGTACAGAAGCTGGAAAATAAGAATGCCCCTATTGATGCAAGTACACTGTATCCTTTGCTGCGCAGATTAGAAAAACAGAATTTGTTAATCAGTGAATGGGATACAAGTGAGAGCAGACCACGCAAATTCTATAAGCTAAGTGAGGAAGGAAAAGAAGTATATTCACAACTTAAAAAAGAGTGGAGAGCGATGTCAAACTTAGTAGAAGGATTATTAAAGGAGGATGAGGAGAATGAAACTAATTGATCGATATGTTTATGCTGTAACACAGCATTTTCAAAAAGACTTAAGAGATGAGATAAGCAAGGAGCTTCGTGCCAATATAGAAGATATGCTTCCAGAGGATTATTCAGAGAATGATGTATATCAGGTACTGGAGAAACTAGGTAATCCGAAAAAGCTTGCCAATGAATATAATCCGAATAAGAGATATTTGATTGGGCCTTTGATATATGAACAATATTTATCAGTACTTAAACTAGTAGTTGGCATCTGTATTACCGTATTTGTTTGTCTTGCTATCCTGGGTTGGGCGATAGAGCCACCAGTGGATGGATTTCAATATAGTAATCTATCGGTTCTATTTGGTGATTTAATCTCTGCAGCCTTTGAAGGCGCGCTGCAAAGCGCTTTGTGGGTAACACTGGTTTTTGTGATTTTGGAAAGAAGTGGTGTTGACACAGGAATGACTCCATTTAGTAAAAAGGAATGGACACCCAAGGATTTGCCAGCAGTTACTATTAGTAATAAAAAGAAGATTTCTCGTGGTGAAACAATAGTTTCCATATGTTTCACGGTGTTTTTTGCTTCTTTTATATTTGTAAAGCCACAACTTATCGCAGGGTATTTTACAGAAGATAATGGAACCTATAGTAGAATACCGCTATTTGATATTGATAGATTAAAGGCGTACTTGACTATCCTTTTTATACTGGTAATGATTCAACTTTTAATATCCATTTGGAAATATATAACCAGGAGCTGGAACTTGCCACTTGCTGTAGTGAATTTAATTTATAATGCAGCTGCCTGCATTGTAGTTATTGTTATGATGAATGATCAAGTTTTAATTAACAGGGAGTTCTTTCATAAAATATTGGAGCAGACAAATGCATCATCGACTACGATTGCGACTTGGGGAAATCAAAGTAAATGGGTATTTATCGCAATCTTTGTAATAATCAGTGCTTGGGATAGCATTTCCGGTATTAGAAAGAGCTTAAGTCAAACTGTGGAAGAGTAATCTTGTTCACGATATTCTTTTGGTGTCATACCTACATGTTTCTTAAAGACCGTGATAAAGTAGCTTTGTGAATAAAAGGATAATAAATCACTGATTTGGCAAGAGGTATATTGGGAACAGGATAGTAACGTTTTCGCTTCATTCACTTTCTTGTCTTCAATGTAAGACATAAGAGTCTGCCCGGTCTCCTTATGAAAGAGAAAGGATAGATATTTTGGAGTTAAATTCACTCCCTTTGCCAGTGAAGCTAATGTTAATTTATGATGAATATTCTTGGTAATATAATTCATACAGTTAGAAATTGATTTTGAATAGGTTAATTGTTTCATCGATTTGGCTTTTGATACACGTTCTGTGAAATCAAGAGCCATTTTTTCGTTCAGCAGGGTTAAATCATATAGGGTCGAACAATTTTCCATTTGCTTAATATAAATGTCACTTAGTGTGAAGGCAGACTCTTCCTCCAGACCGCCTTCTATGGCATATCTGGTTACAAGGGTTGTGTTTGCAATACAGCCATAAAAGAGCTGTTTAAACGGATTTTTTGACATGTTACCATATTTTGTTTGAGGAAGGGTTTTGTAGGTAGATACTAACCTTGCTGCATCCCCGTCTTTTACACAGTTTAAAACAGTTAGTTCCTGACTATAAGGAGTATGAACTTTGGAATCTTCTTTGTTTTCAAATAGCTCATAAATAAATTTTTGAGTCAATGAACTAGCGAGGGGAGAGGAGTTGTAGTTAATAATCTCCTCACTGCTTGGTGCCTCATTTTTTAAAAGCAGCATCATAATTCGTAAACAGGAACTAAATGCAGTAAGAGAAATAATAGGTAAATTTTCAACTAGATTTTTTAACACCCTTGTATTCATATCTGCCGCAAAGGAGAGGGAGCGCATTTCGGTGATATGAAAGAAACCAGACAATAGCATTGGTCCAGCGAAGATATAAAATGTTTCAAGATTTCGCTCAAAGGAAAAAATGTAATATAATTCATGTTCAAAGCTAAGAACTTCAAAATCAGGCTGTATGACTTTATCAAAGAGCCTTTTCATAATATAGGGAAAGACTTCTTTTAGTTCAGAGGAGTTGGCAGAGAAAAAGTAAGTAACCATTTCTAAATCTTTATTAAGCAGACAGAGTGGAATTCTGTTGTAATCATATAATTCTTCAATCATTAATTTCTCGGATTCTGTTAAGCACATAGAATTCCTCCTCCATAATTTAAAATGTAATTGTACAACAGGAAGTAGTTAATTGCACCGTTACCCATAAACTATATTATTTTTTATTATTTATTGATTTCAATATATTAATTAAAAAGTACAATGTCAAGAAATTATGATATAAAAAGCGAAATATTAATATTAAAAGTAATTCTCAGATGTTAAAATAATCCTAAATATTATGACACAATAGAGTTTCACGCTGCAAAAACAAAAAACTATAAAGCCGTTATAAGGTTATATAAAAAAGTACAGGAGAGGTGTTTATGGGCAATAAAGGTGCAATAAAAAAGAGAGAAAAAATATTCTATGGGCTAGGAGATATGGGAAACAATGTGGCATATGGTGCTATAGGTTTCTACTTCGTGTTTTTTCTAACGGATGTTGCAGGAATATCACCGTTATGGGCGGGGTATATTTTTATGGTGGTTCGTATTTGGAATGCAGTTTGTGATTTGTTCATGGGAGTTTGGTCCGATCGAACCAGGACTCGTTTCGGAAGAAGACGTCCATTTCTGCTTTTTGGCGCAATTCCACTGGGAATAGGATTTGCACTTCTTTGGATTGTACCTTTTGAAGGAACAACCCATTTGATTATTTACTATACTTTGATTGGGATTTTATTTAACACTCTTTATTCGCTGGTATCAATTCCATATAATGCACTGTTGCCGGAAATGTCACAGGATTATGACGAACGTACCAGCATTTCTGGCTACAAAATGGCTTTTTCTTTTGTTGGGTCATTGTTATCGGCAATGGGTGTTACACTTATTGTTGATGCCATATATCCAGGAAAAAGCATGTACATAGAGAGCTTTCCGGTTATGGGTAAGGTACTTGCATTAATTCTGATTATATGTATTCTGTTCGCATTTGCTGGGACGAAGGAACGTGTAGAACCCATAAAGGCAGAGAAACAGGATAGTCTTATTAAAAATCTTATATCTCTCCTTAAGTTAAGAGAGTTTAAGATAGTACTCGGGGTATTCATATTTAATATGGTGTCCTTTGATATTATCATGGCACTCTATATCTACTTTATGAAACATGTACTTAAGATTTCGGACGATTTGAGTTATATTTTTATGGCTATTCCACTTGTGGCAGCGGTAATTGTAACACCTTTATGGGTTGGCATCAGTAATAAAATTGGAAAGCAAAAAACATATACGATATCTGCGATCTATTTCTTAATACCATTATTTTCGTGTATGTTTATTCCGGCAGAAAGCATTGTATTTACTGCGGCAGTCACAGTTCTCATTGGTATTGGCATATCAGCATCACAGGTCTTGGTGTTTTCCATCCTTCCGGACGTAGTGGAGGTCGATGAATTAAAGAATGGGGTAAGAAGAGAGGGTATCATCTATGGTTCCACAATGCTTTTATATAAAATAAGTTCGGCAATCCTTGTTGCAATTGTTACGGCTGCAATGGGATGGTTTGGATATGTGGAGAGTGTGGGTAACACAGTAGCAGTGCAGTCAGAGAGTACGATATTTGGAATAAGGTTACTGATGAGTGGAATGCCGGCGTTATGTCTGGTTCTGTCCGTTATCTTTATTCGAAAGCTTTCCCTTGAGAAAGAGAGCTTTGAGAATATTAAAAATTCTATAGCCAAGACGGATGCAAAATAAGGTGGAGTTGACTATGAGAGCAGAGATGAATAACAAAAGTTCGTTAAAGGAAGAGGCAAAGAACTTAGTAGCAAAAATGACGCTGGAGGAAAAAGCCAGTCTGTGTTCGGGTAAAGACTGCTGGAATACAAAAGCAATAGCCAGACTTGGAATTGAATCTATTATGATGTCAGATGGACCTCATGGTCTTAGAAAACAGATAGATGCGACAGATAACCTTGGGATAGGGGCAAGTGTACCGGCAACCTGTTATCCTACAGCAAGTGCAATTGCCTGCAGTTTTGATCGTGAATTAGTATATGAGGTTGGTGCTGCAATGGGAGAGGCTTGTTTACAGGAACAGGTTTCAGTTATTTTGGGACCGGGAGCGAACCAGAAAAGAAATCCACTCTGTGGACGTAACTTTGAATATTTCAGCGAAGACCCTTTGCTTTCAGGTGAAATGGCTGCCAGTATGATAAGAGGGATACAAAGCACTGGTATCAGTACCTCCTTAAAGCATTTTGCTGTGAATAATCAGGAAAAACGCAGAATGACAATTAATGCAGTCGTGGATGAAAGAGCATTACGAGAAACCTATTTAAAGGCATTTGAAATTGCAGTGAAAAAAGGTAATCCTGATACGGTTATGTGCTCTTATAACCGACTAAACGGGGAATATACCAGTGAAAATACATATTTGCTTACAGATATACTCAGAAACGAGTGGGGATTTGATAATGCAGTTATATCTGACTGGGGCGCTGTACATGATAGAGCGTTCGGTGTAACAGCAGGACTTGATATTGAAATGCCTGGTAATAATGGCTTTAATGATAAAAAGCTTGTGGCAGCAGTAAGGAATAGGAGCTTATCAGAAGAAGCTTTGGATATAGCAGCTACAAATGTATGTAAGCTTATCTTAAAGGGAATGAGAAATAAAAGACCAGAATATCAATACGACAAAGAGTTACATCATCAGTTAGCGGTAAAAGCTTTGGAGGAATCAGCGGTATTATTAAAGAATGATGGAATGTTGCTGCCTGGAAACCTGCAGCAAAAGGCGGCAGTCATTGGAGCATTTGCAAAGACACCTAGATATCAGGGGGCGGGCAGTTCCAAAATTAACCCAATTAATATAGAAAACTCTTGGGATGTTTTAGTGGAACTAGGGGTTGATGTTAGCTATGCAAAAGGGTATTCCTTAGATATCAAAGGAAATAAAGCAGAGGAAGTAAGATTGATCAGAGAAGCTTGTGAGGCAGTAAAAGATAAGGATATTGTATACCTTTTTGCAGGTTTACCCGAAGGGTATGAATCAGAAGGGTTTGACCGCACTAGTTTAGAACTTCCAGAGGCACAGAATAAGTTAATTGAAGCAGTAAGTGAGTATAATTCTAATCTTGTTGTTATCTTAATTGGCGGAGCACCCGTTGTGCTTCCCTGGATTGATAAAGTGAAATCTATACTTTTAGCTTATCTTGGTGGCGAAGGTGTGGGTAGAGCAATCGTTAATTTATTACTTGGTGTTAAGGTTCCCTGCGGTAAGTTAGCTGAGACCTGGCCCTTGAAATTGGAGGATACCCCCTGTTATAACTATTATCCGGGTGGAAGACTTATTTCAGAATATCGGGAGAGTATTTTTGTGGGATATCGCTATTATGAAAAGGCGCAAAAACCGGTATTATTCCCCTTTGGACATGGCCTCTCCTATGCAGACTTTACTTATTCTGATCTGAAATTAGAGCGAAAGACTTGTAATTATGGAGAGTCATTTTCAATGTCGTTTCATCTCACCAACAACAGCAACAGAATGGCAAAGGAGACTGCTTTTATCTTTGCAGCACATGAAAGTGAGGTTGTAATCTTACCCCAAAAGGAATTAAGGGATTTTATTAAAATTGAGTTAATGCCCGGTGAAACAAAAGAAATTACTTTGACTCTTGATACGAGTACTTTTAGTTACTATAATACAATGATAAAGGACTGGTATTGTGAAAGTGGAGACTATAATATTATGGTGTGTACCTCATCGAATGTCTGCGCACTGAAAGAATGTATTCATATTATAAGCCCCATTAAGCCGCAGCCCAACTATACCCTAAGTGCACCCAGCTACTATCAATTGTCAAATAAGATGTTTGAAGTTGATAAAAGGGAGTTCGAGGCAATGTACGGAAGTGCGCTGCCGGTGGATAGCCAAAAGGCAAAGCGTCCCTATGGACCAGAGAATACGTTAGAAGATGTTAATCATACATTGATAGGTAAAGTTATTCTTATGTATGCAGACAGAATGGCCAGAAAAGTGGCAAAAGTGGAAAAAGAGCAGGAGGGGATGATATCCGCTGCAATTAAGGAGATGCCTTTCTTTGCAATGGCTGCTAATGGAGAAGGCGGACTTCCCGAAAATGTAATGGAAGGTATCTTGGAGATATTAAACGGACATTACTTAAAAGGAATTCGAAGGCTGCTGTAATAGAAATAATGAGAAAGTGATTAATAACGATAATGTTTATTGATTTAAGCCCTTTGCGGATAGCGAAGGGCTTAATTATATGTATATATTATTAATAGTAATGGTAATTATTATTAATTTTTGAACTATATTTCTTGAAATCTATCTAAGGTTATGTTAAACTTATACCAGTTTAATGAGTAAATTGGACTATAAAAGGCTGTATTAATATTAAATTTTTATAAAGTGATAAATTTAAAAAATATCAATAGTGAAAGGAAATGCCTATGAAAAGACACAGTAATCACAGAAGAAGACAGGACAGGGAGAGAAAAAATCATCCAGCACTACGGGTTTTCAGTATGCTTCTAATTCTCACTATGTTATGTCAGATAATTCTACCGCAAGTAGCCCTTGCGACCCCTGATATCAACCTGACTGGGCAGGATGAATATCTCGTAGTTCATAATACTTCAGGGGCTTATCCTGTTACAGGAGGACCTTCGGCGGTAACGGTTACCAGATCGGATAATAGTGTGATTTTACCGAGTGGCAATACATATTCTAATGTACCAGCGGGAGCTAAATTAAAGATAACCTATGTGTTTCATCTGGAAGATGGTGATGAGGAAGGCACTACCGAATATGAGTATGAGGATGATAGTTACTTTACCTTTGATCTGCCAGAGGGAATCACTTTTAATAACCCGGTGGGTGCACAATCTGAAATTCATGCGATTGATACAACGGACCCAGAAAATCCGGTAGATTGGATTTTAGGTACCTGGGGTATTGAGAGTGATGGTAAAACGGTCAGAATTAACCTGACAGATGCTGCAAGTTTAAATGCCCATAAAAACAGATGGGGTGCAGTTAATATAACAGGAACCTTTGACGCAGTGGAAGGGGCAGAAGACCCTGAAAGTTCCATGCAATTGGGAACACAGACAATTAATTTTATCAGAACCTTACCGCCCCCACCAGAGATAGGACTTGCGAAAGTGGGCAGTTATGACCCAAGTGATAATACCATCACCTGGGAGGTAACCGTGACACCTCCGACGGGTGTAGCATTAACAGGCTATAAGTTAGTTGACAGTTATAGTTCAAATCAAACTTATGTTGCAGAATCCTTTCAGAATGGTGGAATAAGTGTAGCAGATATCGGACTGGAATTTGCAGCGAATAAGATAACCTATACTTTTCCAGATCCCACAGATGGTATACAGACAATTACCTATAAAACATCACCTAACACTTTCGGTGCAGAAACAGGGGATAGTGCAGCTGCTGAGGAATCAAACTTTACCAATAATGCTTCTATTCTTCGAGGTGAAGATACCATTAAGGGTCCGGTAAATGCAGCTGTAGCAGTTGACTGGATTAATAAAAGTGGTGCAAATGAAAATAATGAGGAACATATCATGAAGTGGACCATTAATGTAACAGTACCGGCTGGAGGTACAATTACAGGAGTGTCCGTTAAAGATACCCTTTCCTCTGGGCAGGAGATGGTTAAAATCGCCCCTTATTTGGCGCAATATAAAGTGGGGACGGGAACCGCACAGGATATGTCAGAAGATAGCAGTGGTGATGAGGGAACCTACTCTGTTAATGGACAGGAAATAACGTTCAACTTACCTGATCTTTCTGAAGACACAACAATAGTATATTATACCAAAATCACTAATCCACAAGCTTCCCTTAATAATAACGGAACGGTAACCTTTACTAATTTGGCAGCATTATCATGGGATCAAATGCCAAGCGGCATATTAACTTCACCCTCTGATAAAGGCAGTGTAGATATTGTCGGAAGTGGCGGTCTCCTTAGTAAAGGAGCAGGTTCAACTGTAAATTATGGAGTTGGAAGTGATATTATCCATTGGACCATTACGGTGAACCAGAGTAAGATTACAATTCAAGATGCAGTAATTGAAGATGATATTCCCGAAGGACAGATTCTGTTAATTGATGGTACCCATCCTTTTACGATAAAGAAGGGTACGACAAGCTATTTTACAACAACAAGTGCGGCAAATGCTGGAGGGTTCAGTTCCACCGATGGTTTTGTAAATGATTTTACATATATTTTTGACGATGAAGACACCTTAACACCTGAAAAGACCATTGCTGCTACCTATACCATTGACTATTATACCCGTATCATAGATACTACGGCGGGAAACAAAAATGATACTACTGGTCTTGAGCTGCTCTATGCCAATAAAAGAGTGGATTATGAGAATGATGTGAAACTCTCACGAACTGGTGACTCCGAGGTATCTACCTCTGGAACAAAAAGCTATAACAGCCAGATGCTAGCTAAATCAACACCCGTCGAATATAACTATACGGATCGTACAACCCAGTGGAGACTTGTAATTAATCGTAACCGATTGCCACTGAGCAATGCAGTAATTACGGATACACTTCCCCCAGGGTTAGAGCTTCTGATTGGACCAAGTTATGCTTTTAAAGTAGAAAATAATACAACCTCAATACCCCTTGCTACTGCTCCAACCAGTGGAATGACTGGAAGTACAAGTTTCACGGTTGACTTGCCTGCTTTAACTTCGGATCAATATACCATTACTTTCTTTACAAAATTAACAGATGAAGCGTTGATATTACAAGGACAGGCGAATAAAACCTATGAGAATAGGGCGAGACTGGATGCGGATGAGGTTAGTAATCTTACTGCAACTGCAAACATTACAGTAAGTAATCCGGTTGTAACAAAGGGATATACTTATGAAACCGGATCCGATATCATTAAATGGTCTGCTGCAATTAATGCGGGGCAGGTTGAGCTTCAAGATGCTGTAATCAGCGATCAATTAAATACAGATTTAATGCTGGATCCACTATCAGTTAAGCTTTATGAAGTAAATGTTAGTAGTACAGGTGTAGTTGCAGCTGCTTCAACAGGGACGCTGGTTGACCCGGAAGATTATACGGTAACTCTGCCAACTGCACAGAATAGCAACACCTTCAAGGTGAATTTACCGGATGGCGCTCAGGCGTATCGATTGGAATTTGATACCTTTATAGTTGCGGATAATCTCAACGTTGTAAACCAAATTAGTTTGACAGGAGAGACTGGCAGTCCTACTGGTAATGCCAATGCAACACAGATTACGATTAATAACCTTTGGGCCAGCGGCGGAAGTGGTAGTAAATCTTTGACCGTCCATAAGGTGGATGAAAAAGGAGACCCTATAGAGGGAGCCACCTATCGTTTGCTTAACGTTAATAAGCAACCAATCAAAAAGAGTGGTGCTTTCCAGGAAGCAACAACTGATGTGAATGGTAATGCAGTATTTAAAAATCTTGCCTCCTGGGTCTTTTATGTAGTCGAGGTTACACCACCGGATGGTTATTTACTTAATCCCAATTATGTTGGTGGTGACCGATTAAATACAGACTTAACCTTTGAAACAAGTGATGCACCAGCCTTAGGCACACTTAACTTTACCAAAGAAGCGGCAGATGGAACACTGCTAAGCGGAGGGGAATTTACTCTCACGGGAACAGACTATTTAAATAATGCAGTGAACCAAACTGCTGCAAGTATAAATGGAGTTGTTACCTTTACAAACTTGCCATTAGGAGATTATACCGTTGAAGAAACGATTGCTCCGGATGGCTATGTTGAGACAAGTGAAGTGATTACAGCAGAGGTTGTCTATAATGCGGATATGACGGACGTTGATGTCGTCATCACCTCTGTTAGCAATAAACTGGTAAATCAACCATTGCCAGTTGCTACAATTACACTGAATAAAGTTAATAATAAATCAGAACCTTTAGAAGGGGCAGAATTCACAATTTATGATAATCATGGTGCAGCAATAGGTACCGCTATTTCTCAAACAAATGGAGATGTAGTGTTTAGTGAGGTACCTGCCGGCACATTTACAATTCGAGAGACAAAAGCACCAAATGGATTCCTTAATTCTGGGTCTGCAATAACAGCTGTTGTAACCTATAATGCTGATCGAACGGATACGATTGTTACAGTAACGCCTGGTACAACAATTCAAAATAACCCAGTAGTGATACCGCCACCGGCAACGCCTACTGCAACTATTGAATTAACGAAAACCAATGGAACGAATAGTTTGGCAGGAGCAACCTTTGAGCTTTATGATGAAATGGGTAGCTTTGTACAACGAGCGGTTTCTTCCAGTGATGGATTAGTTAAATTTACTGATGTAGAAGTAGGTAATTATACCATTCGAGAAACAATTGCACCGAAAAATTACATTAGAAGCGATGAGGTGATCACCGCAGTTGTCACCTACAATGCAATGAATAATAGTGCAACAGCTAAAGTAACTCCGGAGGGACCCATTGTTAATGTGCTTGATGGAACACTATCTGGAACAATTGAGCTACTTAAAACGAATAAGTCAGGGCAACCCTTAGCAGGTGCAGCTTTTGAACTTTATAACGCAAGTGGTAGTGCAATCTCTATTGCAACCTCCGGCACCAATGGTAAGGTTATATTTAAGGGGGTTCCACTTGGCAATTACACGATTCGTGAGATAAGTGCCCCTGCAAATTATATCAAAAGCGATGCAGTGATTACGGCAGTAGTTTCCTATAATGAACAAGAGGGCAACACTTTGGTAACCTTGTCTCCGAATGAACCTGTGGTAAATGTATTAGATCCGACCATATCAGGTACAATTGAACTATTGAAAGTGGATGATAAAGGACAACCGCTTTCCGGTGCAGTTTTTGAGCTCTATGATGAGAATGGCAACGCAATCAGAGAAGCAACCTCTGATTCTAAGGGAAAAGTAAGCTTTTTGGAGGTATCACTTGGCAGTTATACCCTGAAAGAGAAAAGTGCACCGAAGGGTTACGAGGTTTCAGACGTTATATCCAATGCAAAGATAACCTTAAGTACAGCAGGAACTACAGTAAAAGCCAGTCCATATAAAATTGTTAACACCTTAAAAGATATTAATGTGAGTAAAGGTGCAGTAATTACAATTCATAAAGTGGATTCAGCAACAAAAGAGCCTCTGGAAGGCGCGGAGTTTACTTTGACTAGCAAAGAAGGCTTGATAAAACTAACAGCAGTATCGGATAAAGATGGAATTGTTAAGTTCTCCGATTTACCACCGGGTAATTACACGATATCTGAAACAAAGGCTCCAAAGGGGTATAATAAAAATAGAACACCAATGAAACTAATTGCCGAAAATAATAGTTTATACTCATATGTGGTAGAAAACAGTGCAAGTGATTTTTCATCCCCTGCCGGAAATTCCTCGCAGAATGGAAGTGATTTTTCAACTCCTACCGGAAATTCCTCACAGAATGGAAGTGAAGAAGGAATATCTACAGGCAGTATATTACCACAAGCGGGTGGGTTTATGGATTCGGCAGTATTAATAACATTTGGCGTTATACTTATTCTTACTGGTGTTGTTATTTTAGAAGTACGTAGGCGTAAGAAACGGAGCAGCTGGGAATAAAAATGGATAGAAGAGTAATAAACTACAAGCGCAGACGCGATAAAAGAAGAAGATTTTACAGCAGGCTTAAGCTGTTTTTTCCAATCTTATTAATAGGTGCAGGCATAGGGCTGATTCTCTATGTTGGAGGATTAAAACTGTATACAAGATACCAACAGGATAGATTATTGCAGCAGTACTTTAAAAATCAATCAGCTTCAGTGGATACAACAGCTTTGGAATCCACAGATACTCCAGTTGAGGATGCCTTGAATGTACCTATTGGAGCAGACGATCAACCTCCTGTTAATCAGAAATCAGAAGAGATGTCCGATGGGGAACAGCAGATAGCTGAGATAATTCCTGATACAAATCAGCTGCCAGAGATTAATAAGGAAGAATCGACTTTATCCAGTGAGTTGGAGCTTATTGGTGTACTGCAAATTCCAAAAATTAATCTTAAAGTTGCAATTGCAGAAGGTGTGACACGCGATGCATTACGATATTCTGTAGGACATTTTGAAAAAACTGCTTTACCCGGAGATTATGGCAACTGTTCCATCATTGGACACCGTAATTACGTGTGGGGTGAATATTTTAATCGTCTTGATGAAATTGAAGTTGGCGATAAAATCAAAATTGTCAGAGCGGATACAACCTACACCTATTATGTTACGGAGAAGTTTGTGGTGGAGCCAGAAGAAATCTGGGTGTTAGATCAAGGCGATGAATCTACCCTTACACTGATAACCTGCACCCCAATACGCATAGCCACACACAGATTAATAATAAAAGCAATATTAGATCAATAGTTATTAAAAATGGCTCTTTATCAAGTTTGGAGACGAAATTCCCTATATTCTGCTCCAACGCTGGATTTAGAGCTATTTTTATATTCTAAGGTTATAAGTTTATTGTTATAACCTTCTATTGAGTTATTTGTGCAACCATATTTCGTTTGACTAAATACGGCATAGAACCTAAAATATCAAAGAGGAATAACAGGACAGGAGAAATTAATAAAATTTGTTAATAAAATGAGAGGTGCTGTTACGAACATGAATGCAAAGAATAAAAGTTTATTGGAAATTCATTTATCTGTCTTTTTGTTTGGTGTATCCGGCTTGTTTGGAAAGCTGTTATCATTACCGCCTATGATCATTGTTCTTGGCAGAGTATTCTTTTCAAGTATCTTTCTATTCATATTATTACGGTATTTAAAGAAGAATATAAGACTAAAAGAAAAGAAGCATTATTTGTATTTGACAATCATGGGAATCGTTCTTGCTATTCATTGGAGTACGTTTTTTACATCCATTCAGGTATCTACCGTGGCAATCGGCTTGCTTACCTTTTCGACGTTCCCTGTATTTGTTACCTTTCTTGAACCCTATTTTCTAAAAGAGAAGATTAGATTAACAGATATCGTACTTGCATTGATTACCTTTTCTGGTGTTGTCCTTATTATTCCTAAATTTGAATTAGGAAATAGTTTAACTCAAGGTGTATTATGGGGAGTTCTTTCTGGCTTTACTTATGCAATCCTTTCTATCCTTAATCGGTCCTATGTAAAAGGATATTCAGGTTCAGTAATTGCTTTCTATGAACAGTTTGCAGCTACCATAGTTCTAATTCCTTTTTTGTTTCTACATAGGACGTTTTTTTCTGGTAAAGATATTCTATTGCTAATTGTTTTAGGAGTTATTTTTACAGGAATATCCCATTCGCTATTTATTAATGGGTTGAAGAATATAAGAACACAGACAGCAGGTATCATATCCAGTTTAGAACCGGTATATGGTATTGTTTTTGCTGCTTTGTTATTAAAAGAGATGCCGACATTACGGGAAGCCCTTGGGGGTGTCATCATTTTAGGAACAGTTTTATATACCTCTATTAAATCAAAATAATATATTTATATTATAGATAAACCTTTATAAGCGTAATTTGTAACTTGCTAAGAACCAAACAACGAGGAAACCGCAGAGTTTTGAGTTTGGTTCTGAAGTGTTAAAGTAATTGTTATATCCAGTTATAATAAAAATATTACTACGGCAAGAAGTTTACTTGACAAGAAATGAAATTGGGCATAACATATATGTATAGTATATTTTATATGAAAGAAGGTTATAGTATGGCGATTAATCTTTCTTGCCCGATTTCAGGAAATCAACGTGATAATACTACCGTCAGGGTAGTTGCAGGCTTAGTTTTTGCTATAACAGGAATTGCTTTAATGATAGCATTGCTGGCTTCCATAGATATTGCTGCTATTATTACAGGCTTATTAGCACTGGACTTTATAATTCGGGCATTTATCAAACCCCGCTATAGTCCAATAGCAACAATAGCAAGAGGTATTGTTTCCGGATTAAATTTACCTAAGAAAATGGTGGATAGTGCTCCGAAAGTGTTTGCAGCACGAATTGGTGTGGTATTTTCTGTAGCAGGAACTCTCTTATATGCGGGTAATCTCCTTTTTGCAGGAACTGTAGTATTAGTTATTTTGTTGCTATGTGCGGCATTAGAGTCTTTTTTCAGTTTTTGTTTAGGGTGTTGGATGTACTCGTTGTTACCAAAGCAATTGGGAAATGTGTTAGCACGTGAGATCGTTAAGTAATTAAATAAGATTAGAAAGTATTATTTTGAAGAGACCGGACTTAAAGCAAGAACCGGTCTTTTTAAGTTAAAATATTTACTTTAAATTAGGGATTATTTGATACAATATAATTAAAAAAACGAAATAAAAGGGAGTGGCAGGAATGGCATTAGGTTTAATTATAGTAGATATTCAAAACGATTATTTCAAAGGTGGTAAGCATGAATTAGTTAATGCAGAACAAGCAGCCATACAGGCTAAGAAAGTATTGACTTTATTTAGAGAAAAAGGGTGGATGATTTTCCATGTTCGCCATTTGAGTACGAAACCAGGGGCTAGTTTTTTCATACCAGGTACGGAAGGTTCTGAAATTAATAAAGATGTCTGTCCGATACAAGGTGAAGATATCATAATTAAGCATAAACCAGATAGTTTTCTTGACACGAGCTTAAAAGAAAAATTAGAAGAAAAGGGTGTTGACACATTGGTGGTGTGCGGAATGATGACTCATATGTGTATTGATACAACAGTACGTTCCGCCAGCAGTAAGGGATATCCAGTAACGCTCCTTGAAGATGCATGTGCAACCAGAGATCTAGTATGGAGGGGAAATGCAGTGAAAGCGGAACAAGTTCAGAATGCATATCTGTCGGCACTGGATGGAAGTTTTGCTAAAGTGCTAAAGTATGATGAATGGGTTCAGCAATTAAGTCTGGAATAGATAGGATAGCACCAATAATTAGGAAATTGTTGAAATATATAACTGGTCTAAATATAATAAAGAAGTACACATGGTTTATTTTGGGAAAGGTAAAACTATGATAAAGCTTTATTATGTAGAAGATGATGTTACAATCGCTTCGGCAGTACAGAAGTATTTAAAGAATAAGGGATATCAGGTAGTTGTCTTTGACACAATTGATCAAATCAAGAGTGCACTTCAAATAGAACTACCTTCTCTTATTTTAATTGATTGGAATCTGCCCGATGGAAGTGGGCATTATTTATGTAAATGGGTAAGAGACAACTGGAGGGAGCTGCCGATTATATTCCTTACTGTGAAAAGCGATTCCAAAGATATTGTGCTGGGTTTTCAAGGAGGAACAGATGATTATCTGGTAAAACCATTTGATCTAGAGGTACTGACAGCCAGAATCAGTGCCATTTTAAGGCGCACTGGAAATATAGCAAAATAAGAGGAAGAAATACGCTGCGCGGTTTTCTTCCTCTTATGCATTTTAGAACCTATACTATAGGCACAATAATATTTATTTATAGATTACTTGTTGACATCACATACTTTTGCAGGATTCTGGCAAAGACCAATGGTTTTTGTTACAGGTAAGGTAAAGCAAATTCCGTGAGCTTCGGTTTTAAAGCCTGCATATTGTTTTACACATTCCATAATCTTATCAGCAGTTTCATTATCGGTAAGTGTTAAAATCATTTCCTTTTCACTGTCAGTACTAATTCCCATAATATCTTTGTGCATTGAACTAATGCCACGAGCATTAATGATAGTAGCACCGACTGCACCTTTTGAAAGAACATATTCAACTATTTGCTCGGCAAAGCCTACATTAACTACAATATATAAGGCCTTCATATTACTATTAATCATTTTTTCTTCCTCCAACTACACAGACAATTTATCAACAGGAACAACAAATGCAATTCCAGTATTCGGTTTGTCAAACTTAAATTTTGTGATTAATTGTTCCAACACTTTGCTGGTTTTATCACCAGTCACAATACAAGTAATCATAATTTTCTTTTCATCCGGTACAAGGCCAAGCATATCTTTAAAATATCCAGTCTGTACGGAACACTTAGTATACACTAAATCAATGAGATGGCAGCCATTGTCCAACAACATTTTCGCTATTTCTTCCTTATATTTTCTAATAGCGACAACCGTTAAAAAATCAACACCATATTCCAGATCAGTCAAGGTTGTAAAATCTCCTTCTCTAATTAAATTTTCCATAGGCTATTCCTGCCTCCTAATTTCGAGTTGTATGCCTAGTAAATCATCAGAGAACACATCCGAAATATCTTCATCAAGATTTTCTGGTTCATGAGTCTTATTCCATTCATCAACGCGATCAGCAAGTTCAGCCAACTCTTCTAAATCATCATTTTCTGCTTCAACAATAGATTTATCGACTTTCTTTATTGCTACATGATACACTATACCTAAAAATTGCACAGCAATCAATGGGGTAACTGAAATAAATGCAATAATTCCAAAACCATTTACTAATATGGACTGTGCACCAGACCCGGATGTAGCAGCAACAGCCTGTGCTACACCAAGTGTAAGGGGTGTTAAGAAAGCGGAAGTTAAGGCACCACCGGAAACACCGCCGGAGTCAAACGCCAAGCCAACAAACATTTTTGGTGTAAATATCATCATAATTAGAGCAATTGCGTAGAGAGGTACTAAAAACCACATAATATTAATTGCTGTCAAAATCTTTACCATTGCAAGTAAGGAAGCAAAACCAATACCGATTGCAAGTGTCATTCGAATGGTTAGCTTTTTAATATGACCATTCGTGATTTCTTCCAATTGTTCCCCAAGGACAGTAACCGCAGGTTCAGATAAGGTAATTGCAGCTCCAAGAATATATCCAACCAGTAGAAGCATCCATTTAAACCATTCAGGGCGTGCTGCATCCAGAAATACTTCGCCAATGTATTTGCCGGCAAAAGCAAAACCATAATCAATACCGGACAGGAAGATTAAAAGACCAACGAAGACTACTACAGTTCCAAGAAGTATCGATATAAATTCTTTTCGGGGTTGTTTAATTAAGAAGAACTGGAAAGGTAAAAATACAATAACAACGGGTAAAAGGGCAAGTGCGATTCCAGATAGATTACCAGTAATTATTTCGGTAAAGGTTCCTACCGTACCAGGTGCATAAATCTGTTCTGGCGGGAGAACACCATTGTACTTGGAATTAAGGAATATTCCATAAATAGCCAAAGCAATTATGGGGCCAACAGAGGCGAGACCGATAATTCCAAAGGTATCATCATTACTTTTATGTTTTGATAATGTAACGGAAACACCCAACCCCAGGGCTAAGATGAACGGAACGGAAATATCTCCAGTCGTTGCACCGCTTCCATCAAAGGCCAGAGCAACAAATTCGTTTGGGACAAGGAAGATACAAAGGAAAGTAATAATATACAGAATTGCAAAAACAACTTTAATGTTAATGTCTTTCATAATTCGAAAGAGTGAAAATCCAACAAAAACACCAATTCCAATACCCATAATCCAAATAAATACGGTCTCATTAATAATGGGCATAATCATGTTTGTCTGTCTTGCTAAAACTGTTAATGCGGGTTCAGCAATTGTAGCAAGTAGACCAAAAACAAGTCCAAAAAAGATAATAAAGGCTGGTTTTTTAAGCTTTATCAGTGAGCCGCCGACCAGCATTCCGATTGGCAGGATACTAACATTTAGTCCATCCAAAAATAACGTTTGCCCCAAAACCACACTTACATAGCCAACTAATAATTTAATATAGTCGGACAAGCTATGTAGAGGGGCAATAAAACCACAAACAATAACTATTATTGCAGCTAGAGGTAGTGAGGAAATAAAAACTTCCTTCAACGTGGTGGTAAAAATTGTGAGCTTACTTTTTAGGTTCATATTATTCATCACGGTCTCCTATCTCATATATTTAGTTAACATACAAGCTGAATAATTCAATGAAAGACAGTTTAATAATAGGTTCAACAAACATGATCATAGATGGTGAAATCATAGAAAAATATTAAACTAAAAACATCAAGGGCTTAAGAAAATGCACAGAAAAAATGATGATTACGTTATTGCACTATTCATTGAAAAAAACAAATTAATACTAAAACTTGCACGTACATAATTTAATTATACTATAAATTGAATAATTAATCAATAAATTTACATATTTTTTATAAATTGTATTTATTTTTAATAAAACATCCCCTGTAGGTCGTTATTGCACAATGCAGAAAAACAGCTATAATAATAAGGGTGTTTCTTTATAAGAAATACCGTAGAAACGGCTGATTATAAGGAATATTTTGTAGAGAGAAAAGGTGGATCAATAATTGTGAATCATAACAATATTAGCAACGATAAGCTATTGGAAATAATAAATGTACAGACCGAAATCGTTCAGCAGGGAATGGATCTAAGTAATATTATGGATTTGGTAACAGTTCGAAGTCAGCAAATTACAAATGCGGATGGTGCGTCTGTGGAATTAATTGAAAAAAATGAGCTGGTTTATAGTGCAGCCTCTGGAATTGCTGAAAAGTTTCTAGGTCTACGTTTACAGATTGAGAATAGTCTATCCGGGCTCTGTATTAAGGCCAAAGGTCCGCTCATAAGCAATGACATTGAAACTGATGATAGAGTTAACAAAAACGCGTGCAGGCTGATCGGTCTTAATTCTATGATAGTGGTACCACTTATCTACAAAAATGATGTTGTCGGAATTATTAAAGTGCTTTCTAAGAAAGCTGGACATTTTTGTGAAGAAGACATTAAGATATTAGAACTTATGTCAGGACTTATTGCAGCGGCAATGTATACGGCAATGAGTAACGGGGAAAGTGAATTATTCCATAAGGCAACACATGACAGTCTCACAGGAATTTCAAATCGTTCTATATTCTATGATAGGTTAAGGCAAGTATTGTCAAAAGCTACAAGAAAGTTTGAACATTTTGGTATAATATCTCTTGATATGGATGGACTGAAAGAGATTAATGATAATTATGGTCATCGTGCCGGTGATGCGGCAATTAAGGAAGTTGCGTTGCGAATTAACAATACTTTGCGTGAAACAGATACCGTCTCCAGACTTGGCGGAGATGAATTTGGTATTATTGTTGGTGCAGTACCTGGACGAGATGATCTGAAAGCTCTGATACAAAGACTAGATATTGCTATAACAAAGCCCTTTGATTTTGAAGGAGTTAACATTAATCTTCGAGCAAGCATCGGTTATGCATTGTTTAGTGAAGATGGTATTGAAATAGATATTTTAATTGAAAAAGCAGATAAATGCATGTATGAAGTAAAACGTGCTCGTAAAGGAATCGAAAATGTGCGCTAGAGTTATCAGTGGAGGAGGCGATTAATATAAAGCAGAAGATAGGATTATTTAAAATTAGTGGTATTACCTTGATTTTATCAGGAATTCTTTTTTTAGTTCAAGCGATGTATCTTTTACCAATATCTGTTCCTCCTGCAAATAATACGGATTTTATGTTATGGCTGGACAAATGGAAGACGAATTTGTCAATGGTAGATGAATTGTTATTCTTTGAGACAATATTGGTAATTCCTGCAATTGTAACATTATATCAATTATTAATAAAAATTGAAAAAATTAAGACCATTTTTGGCTGCGGTCTTCTATTGGTCTATATGCCAGTAAATCTGGTGGTAGCCATAATACTTGGACGTCTGGTTTATCCGGTATATCAGATTGAATATTCACCTGAGATCTATAAATTTGTCCTTAGTATGTATTATGGAGGAATGCACATGGCGGCTCTAATTCTTAGTATTGCTACCATACTTCTCAGTTTTGTAATAAGAAAAAGCTCGATTGGTAAGTTCGTGGCATATTTAGGATTTGTTACAGGTCTTATGGATTTATTGGGAGCATTTCCATGGCTGCTTACAAATGAGGTAGTATTTTTAACCCAGTTATTTCATGCGGCATGGTTTGCAGTGCTGGGGATGCAGCTATTTCGAAAGGCACCACAAGAAGAAGGCTATTAGATATAATATGACTATAGCTTATAATAATATGAGTTTAAAATTTTGTTAAATAGAAAGCCTTTGAATTTATTGTAGTAGAAGATTATAATATAAATATAGCAGGTATGCTTAAATAACTGTGGTTGGTTTAATGATTTTAAGAGAGCAGTGAACAGCAGGTTATAATAACCGGATATTTGTGGACATAATTATGTATAGGAGCTTCTAACTAACACATAAGTTTAAAGGGAAAAAGTCCTCCTAGTGTGTTTATTGGATAATTTGTAGTTATATAAGGAGGTAAATCCGCCTGGTGTGTATATTGGAAATTATATATTATAAGGAGGATTAAAATATGGAAGTATTTGCAGAATATTTATCGAGTATTGAAAATCCAGAGAATAGAGCCCGTGTGGAAGAAGTTTTAAAATGGTTATTAAATAAATTTCCTAATTTAGAAACTAAATTTGGCTGGAATCAGCCTATGTTAACAGATCACGGCACCTTTATTATTGGCTTCAGTGTTGCAAAAAAACATATGGCTGTTGCTCCGGAGAATGCAGCAATGTTAAAATTTGAAGATGAAATTGAACAAGCAGGCTATGAGCGAACAAAGGGATTATTTAAAATTCCATGGAATAGTCCGGTTGATTATTCCCTCTTAGAGAAAATAGTTGCTTTTAATATTATGGATAAAGCAGACTGTACAACGTTTTGGAAAAAATAATAGGATTGTATTGTAATCGTAAATGAGAGCATATTAGGCTAGAACATATTAACCTAATATGCTCTTTTATACATGCCAACACAATTTCCTGCATTTTCAGCTATAAGTTTTGTTCCGAATCCAAGTCCCTGCTATCAACAGGAATATCTAGCTTTTGATATTCAGTGCCCCAATCATACATTGCTTTTATGATTGGGCGCATGGATTCACCTAAAGGAGTCAGGGCATAATCAACGCGCGGCGGTACTTCTGCGTACACGGTACGTTCAACGATTCCATCTCGTTCGAGCTGCCTTAGTTGCAGGGTCAAAGTGCGAAAGGTAATGGCAGGCATTATTTTTTTTAGTTCATTAAAACGTTTTTTACCTGCCAGAAGGCGATAAAGAATAATGCCCTTCCATTTTCCGCTTAATATATTTAAGGTTGTTTCTACCGGACAATTTCCACTGGGACAATCCGGTACTAAAGGGTATTGATCCATAGTTTTCTCCAATACTATAAAAAAGATAGTAATGATACATTTTGTATATTATATATCAATATTTTGCGTACTTCAATAACTGATTTATATGTGCTAGGATATTTTCAATAACAGAAAGGTGGTTTTATTATGAACAACAAAAATCAAATTATATTGGATACGTTTCGTTTTCGCCATGCCTGTAAACAGTTTGATCCATCAAAAATTGTATCAAAGGAGGATTTTGATACAATTTTAGAAGCGGCACATCTATCACCAAGCTCTTTTGGTTTTGAACCCTGGAAATTCATTGTACTTCTGGACGCAGAAATAAAGAAGAAGTTATATCCTATTGCATGGGGCGCAAGAAAGAGTTTAGAGGGGGCCAGCCACTTAGTGATTCTCCTTGCCAGAAAGAATGCAGATACAGTTTACAGCTCAGATTATTTAACACATATTATGAAAGACATTCAAAAATTACCGGACGAGGTTATTGAGGGTAAAAGAAATGCGTTTAAGAACTTTCAAATGAACGACTTTAATCTATTAGAAAGTGATCGTGCGGTTTTCGATTGGGCAAGTAAGCAGACCTATATTGTTATGGCAAATATGCTGACAACCGCAGCATTTCTTGGGATTGATTCTTGTCCGATTGAAGGATACGACCAAAAAGCAGTGAACCAACTTTTGATGGAAGAAGGGTTAATAGATCCGGAGCATTTCGGAATATCTGCAATGGTCAGCTTTGGATACCGTGCAGAAGAACCACATCGGGAGAAAACCAGACAACCGATAGAAGATATTGTTATATGGAAGTAAGGGTTACACAGAGCAGTCAAAATAATTAAAGAATTAGATTTGGTAATTGAATAATAAATTTAATTTGAAAAACATCAGACAAGCAGGTCTGGTGTTTTCTTTATATAAGATATGTATTATTTACAATTTAATTAGAATTTATGGTAATTGTTGACATAGACTAGAATTCGTATTACTATTGGATAACAGTGTTATTTAAATAAACGCAGTTATAAATACGTTTATTTAAATAGGGGAGGAGCAGAGTCCATCACGAATCGAATGATCGGGCAAAACAACTATAATGTGGATGCTGTCAGTGGTGCAACCCTGTCAAGTGAAGCAATTAAAAGTGCGGTAAGTAAAGCGTTGAAAAAGGGATACCTTGATTAATAGGAATCAATTAGAAGAAAAAGATGATTATAGATATATCAGACATTTAAAGGTAAGAAGTAATTAGAAATGAGGGTCAGGAGGCTTTCATATTTTATGAAAGGAACAGTAAATGATTGCAATAATCGCAGATGAAGGTAACTGCCAAATCGGGTTAGAACTCCAGCAAACATTACTAGCACAAGGAGTTCAAGTCGAATATATTTCTCTGGAGAAAGTAAATGTAAAGCCTTGTGTAAGTTGTGGTGGATGTACTTATAAGACTTATGGAAAATGCGTAGTTCGAGATGATGGAGATTGGATTTATCCAAAGGTTATTGGAGCGGAGGCTGTTATCTTTGTTACTCCAATAACCTTTGGAAGTTATTTTTTAGAATAAAAAGAGTATTTGACAAATTTGCCTTAATCATGGATCGTCATTATATCGTCGAGCAGAATGAGTTAGTAAAGGCAGGTATGAAAGATAAGCAATTCAAATTATATGTATTAGGTAACAAAGAGAATTGTTTGGAAGAAGAGATTGACGCATTTAAAAAGCTACATCAAGAAAATCTCATTATAACCAGAGGCACGGGAAGAACATTTATTGTAGACTCCGTGCTCACTTCAGAAATGAAGGAAATCATATCAAAGGAGATTCTGAGGGTATGAAGAAAATGTTGTTGATTAATGTCAGCCCTCGTACAAAGGGAACCAGCTTTACTATGCTGCAAATGTGTAAAAAATATTTAGAGGGCAGAGGATATCAAACCGAGCTGTTTCATTTATATCAGAACTTAACTCATATGAATAAGTTAATAACTGCGGCGGCAGATGCGGATACAATAATCATTAGCGGACCTTGCTATATTAATACTTATCCGGCAGATACAATTGCGCTATTAAAAGAATTACTCACTTATAAAGAGATGCTGCAAGGGAAAAGCTTATATGGAATTATTCAAGGGGGGATGCCCTACGCACATACACATGAAAGCGGGTTATCCCTGCTGGATATCTTTTGTAAGAAATGTGGCATGTTCTTTAAGGGCGGTTTTGTAATGGGAATGGGGGCATATCTTGATGGTAAGCCTTTAACTAAACTTCCAAATGGAAAGAAAGTAATCAGGCAATTAAATATATTCTTTCAACACATGGAGAAGGATGAAATATCTCCTCCAGAAGTATATCGCAAAGCACAGTTTAAATTACCTGGTATATTCTTTAAAGTTATGGTGAAGAAAATGAACCAGAACATTGATCGTGATTTGCAAAGTCATGGAATCGATGTTAATCAGAGGAATCCTTATCTTACTTCTTATTTTGCTGATAAACAGAGAGAGGAGGCTGTTCCTTTATCCAAGCAGACCTTTCTATAATATTGTAAGTTCTAATACAATATTGTAAATTCTAATACTTGTAGTTCTTCCATGCTTCAATTATACTATTATTACAAATTATGTATGCAGTTAATAATCATAGATTAAGTACTCTGTTAGGAGAGCTATTCGTGATTAGAAATTTGAAGAAGGAAGGAGCTTACGAGGCATGATTTTTTATTTTTCAGCAACAGGAAATAGTAAGTATGTGGCGGAATCCATAGCAAAAGAGTTAAAAGAACAGGTAGTTTCTATAACAGGTTGCGAAACCAGCGAGAACTTTTCTTTCAACCTGCAGGATGAAAAATACATTGG
>JASGEU010000140.1:0-6574 GCA_047606065.1 Mobilitalea sp. | reverse complement strand
GATGAGTTTTGTATAGCTACCTCAAAACTGAATTGTAGGACACTTTTGTTCCTATTTCTTGTTGTATTTTTGTGGCATGCACGTGAATATACAACTTCGTTTCAACCCCGACACCCAGCAGGAAGCTCCGTAAGCATATCAAATTCGCTGTTTTTCAGGTTGCTTTCAAAAGGTTGACCTTTGCCTTCAAAAAACAATATGTTTCCTTTGAATGAAGGCTATCGTTATGTTTTTTTGTCTGGTTGGAGTTGATTTGCGCAAAGGTATTGACAGTCTGTGGGGTTTGTCCATTCTTCGTTTTTGAATTTCGTTTGCTTGCCGGAGATCTACATTTCCTTTTATAAAAGAACATGAATTCTCTGCGTATCTCGAGAATATATTCGACATTGGAAGGTGGGTACTTCTTCCGAATTCGAAAATCAGCTTTTTGCATATATTCGGAAACTTGTTTTTCTCTTTATTTTTTCAAGCATGCAATTTATTTACAGATAATCTAAAAAAACGTAATCTACGGATAAAAACTTCTTCGCGCATTACAAAATAACAACAGGCAATGTTTGATGCCCTGTTGCACCGCTCATCAAAAGACAAATATCCGGGGAAATTATATTCACATAACTCACCGAAGCAGCAAGTACCGGCAATTTGCGTGCAAATTTTATTTTGCTTGGCCGGTAAGCCGCTGATGGAACTGTGTGAGGGGGCCGCCTTCGCTTTTTCTCTCTTCTTTCTTGAAAAGGAAATAGAGAAAAGTTCGATTCTTTGGTTGAAGAATGTGAGAGAGAATTGGGAAATAATAATGTTCCGAAACTCTCTTGCTTGCTTCTAATCCGAATATCTACAGATGTGTCTATGCCCGAAATGTTCGTTCAGTATAAATTTCTGGACTGTTTATGGCAAATATAGAAATTTACTACTTGAGAACTGTGCTTTTTGCGAAAATATGTGCTATCTTTCAGGATACCGAATACTGAACGAAAAAAACAATTGGATGAAAAATAAGGAAAAACAAATCCAACTTCGCGACGTTTCCGATGTCCTTGATATTATTGGAGGCAGATGGCGTGCAGCTATTTTAGCAAGTCTATGCGATGAAAAAAAGAGATTTAATGAATTGAAGCGGGATTTAGGGAATATTACTCCCCGTGTTTTGGCAAAAGAACTGAAATACTTAGAAATGAATCTGCTTGTGAAGCGCGGGGAGCATGGATCGAATGCAGCTTCGTTTGTCTATAGTCTGACAGAACACGGGGAAACATTGGAGCCATTGATTGGGCATATTGTTACTTGGGCACAAAAGCATCGCAAGCTGGTATTGGAGTATCTGTCTGAGAGCAAAGATGCGTAGCGGCCTTCTTGTTATAAGTTTGTTGTGCTTTTTCTATATTGAGACTATTCCGGATGTGTCAACAACACAGTCGCCGGGTTCAAGCATTGCATTGATAAGATGAACTCTTGAATATTGGTTCATATCTTCTTCTCTGATAACCCGCTCTTTGATGCGGTTTGACGATAGTAGGTAGTCCCTCTGAATCCCTTTCAGAAGAAAGCTTGTCGGGGTGAAAAGCCCTTCCTCGTTTTCAAAGACGAAGTTACTGAATGAAGAGTCGGTGACAAGTCCGTTTTTTACAATAATAATTTCATCACATTGTCTACGTAATGAGAATAATTGGTCGATTTTTTCTCTGTTGGTCGATTTGTGTGAGTAATCGATAGTGCCATTTCGCACGATTTGCAGGCTGTTGATTTGCCGCGGGCGGTAGAGTTGAAATTCAATAAGGCGGATGCTTTCAGCATATACCATCCGGCATTTCACTAATCCTTTTCGATAGCGAGAGGGAATAATTAGTTGATGCTCGGAAACGACGGGTAATGTTCTGAAAAAATAGAAGGCTGTGCGCTGCATACGTTCGATATGTGCGTTTAGGTGATGGTATTTCCCATCTACAACGCGTATTGTCTCTACAAATTGATTCATTGGATTGGCAGATAAATTTTTTTCAATACTTCTTTGTACTCCTCTTTGCATTGGCTATATGCTGTAATCCCGCCTCCGCTTCTGAAATAGAGTTTTCCGTTCAACTCTTCAATGAAGCGGATCATAACAGCCGAATCAACATTTTTTCCATCGAAACAGCCGAATATTCCGGAGTAGAATCCCCTGTCTTCTTGCTCTGCTTCTCCGATTAATTTCACCGTCGCATCTTTGGGTGCGCCGCTGATGGAACCTGCGGGGAGTAGTTTGAGGAAAATGTCGCCCAAATGTTCTCTGTAATTTTCGGGCAACCTCCCTGTTATTTCCGAACTTACCTGTAATATTTCTTCTCCACTCTGAGTGATTATGCTATCAAAGTAACGAAATCTTTTTACTTCGACATGCTTAGCGACGATGCTTAAATCATTTCGTATCAAATCCACGATTGTACTGTGTTCTGCTGTTTCCTTAAAATCCGCAAGTATTTTTTCAGCAGCATTCGGAATAGAGGCTGATATAGTTCCTTTCATTGGATTAGAAGAAATTATTCCCTGTGAAATTTTAACGAATCTTTCCGGAGAGAAACAAACAAACCGACCGGGTAAATATATCTTATAAGGTGCATCGCTGCGTTCGAAAATTTCATTCAGGCTCAGATTTGTTTCTACAGGTGTTTTTACTGTCAGATTTGCAAGAAAAGAATCTCCTCTTCTTAAGCCTTGGTGGATTCGATTGAATTTGTGTGTGTATTGATCCTCTCCTATAGGAAATGATTGAAAATATACGCGCTTTGCGTGAGCTTCTACTGATGGAAAAAGCATTGGCCTATTGTTTAATGCAAACCGGAAAGAGTTGCATTTATCAGGATGTTCACAAAGAAAAGCTTCATTCAGTTCGTAATTAATAATGAATAAGAATGGAGTAGATTCTCTTCCCAACCGATTCATGTCGGAGCAGAATAAGTCTATATCGGTGTAATGTATAAGTTGCGACATTATTCGGTTTTGAATTCAGGCCTCAAATTAAGCCATTATTGAGATATAAAACAAGCCCGATATAGCTCTATTTTGTTGCGAAGAGGGTTAAGGAGACCACACTGCCTGATGTGGGTAAATAAGCCTTCCTCGTTAGTCGTAAATATACAGGACTATAGAATGTTGAAAATAAGGGATATGAAAAATGGAATACATTCAACTGTTTCTGTGGAACTGAATCCTGAAAAAGGAAATCACAACGATATGATTTCCTTCAATTCAACTTCTGTGATTGGGGTCAAAACTCTACCAGTTTGAACATCAGTGAGTGTTGTTGAATTAATGGTTTATTAAGAGAGAAGAAAATAATTCCGGTGACAGGCGATTTTATAATACTGTTTGTTGCACCGGTAAACGGATTCAGGATTTTAGCAATTACATCTCCTCGCTTTACATTGTCTCCTGTGCTTTTTAGTTGATACATAAAGCCCGATGTATCAGAAACAATATCTATCAAGTCTTTGTCATGCACGGAATAAGAATGAAACCCTTCGTGAGTTGGCAGATTAATAATATGCATGTTGTTGAGAAACCGCAGCACGGATACCCAGGCCAGCTTTGCTTTGTCTTTACTGATTGTACTGGTCTCTCCGGCATAAATAGAGAATGCGTCTGTTCCAAAAATCTGCCAGTTGTAATTGAGGAGAGTCGTGTCAAAAGATTTTGGCTTTCTCAACAAGATAAACGGAAGTCCGAATTTTTGTGCGATTTTGTGGTTTTGATACCCTGTTTCGATGATACTGATGTGGGGGCAGAAATCTCCCGGAAGGTAAAAACTGGCAAGTTGGATGCCATATTTGTAATGACGGACATGTTCAAAGATGACAGAGGCAATTCTTTGTGTTGTTTCACCTTTGTCGTAACCCGGAAACATCCGGTTGATATCGGTGTTATCCATGGCCCAGAATCTTTTTTCGATGTTCATTGAAAAATGATTGGCGCAGGGAATAACCAGTATCTCACATCCGGGGGACAATTTTCCTTCTTCTTCCAGACAGAGCAGGTTTTTTACAATCTGAGAACAAATAAATTGTTGTTGTATTTCGTCTCCACGCAAAGCTCCTACAATAGCTACTGTTTTTTCGCCTTCTCCGAAGCGATATCCTTTGATTTTGAACTCATCGCGGTAAGGCGATTTCATTTGGAATAATATTTCTTCTTTCATGCGTTCAGGTTTTCTGTGTAGATGCGGGCGATAAGCGATCCTTCGTAAACAACCGGGTATGTCCTGAGTGTAAATAGAAGCCCGTCGACCGGCGATAGAACGTTTTCGAGAACCCGGCCTTCAAAGGGATCCACTATTTGACAGAGAAGTTCACCTTTTTTTACATAATTGGAGAAGGAGGCGGCTGTCAGGATAAGGCCGGAATGATTCGCATTCAAAAAGCAGACTTCTCCATTTGTCGATATAATAGGCTTCCGTATTTCAACCGGTGTTTTGTACTTTTTCAACATTCCCATTTGTGTCATTGCATTCAGAATTCCGTCGACCAGCCGATTGCCGTAATCTCTGGTAATACGCATGCCAATTCCTAATTCTACGACTATCGTTGGAGTCTTGAGTGTATTCATTGAGTGAGCGAGTGTTGACTCCAATACGGTGGCTGCATCGTGTATCCAGACAAAGTCGATATTCAGCATTTCAGCCATTGGGATCAATTTATTTGACATCTGCTTGTTTATGCGTGCCTGCGGCATTTCTCTGAGAAAAATATTGCTGGCATGGATATCGATAACCAAATCGGCTCCTTTCAAGTCCTGGACAATTCGATAGGCTGTGTATTCAACCTGATGACCGTTGCTCGACCCTGGAAAAATACGATTCATGTCTATGTCGAAGTTGGGAATTCCTCTTGACACCGAATCTATTCCAAGAGGATTGAGCGCCGGATAGATATCGATAGTCCCGTTTAGGTTATCCATGTTCTCGTTTAGCCTTCTGATAAGCTCATAGCAGATATATTGTCCCTCCAGCTCGTCTCCATGAGTTCCTGTGACGATACAGATTCGTTTTTTGCCGTTTCCGTTTCTGAGCCTTTGTTTTCGAATGATAAACTGCTCATCGACAGGGAGCTGGTCTGAAATAATGGTTTCTATCATTGTTGATCATGTTCTACTTTTACGATAACATCTAATTGCTGAAACGCTATGCCTTTAAATACACCCTTATCCAGAGCGCAATCTCCGTAGTCTCTTCCTTGTGCAATCTTAATGTATCCGCTTTCGACTTTTCTGTTGTGTGTGGGGTCGAACGCATGCCAGTATCCGGAATCGTAATACTCTATCCAGGCATGTGTGAATCCTTCTCCTTCGATAAACCCGGCAATATATCTGGCTGGAATTCCATGAATCCGGCAAAGGGAGATCAAAAGATGAGAAAAATCCTGGCAGACACCTTTCCCAAGACGGAGAGATTCCTCTGCCGTTGTTTGGATACTGGTAACACCTCCTTCATATTGGATGTGATGGTTCAGTAGATTTGAAAAAATAACCATCTTTTCTTCCACTGTTTTTTTCTCCTTGTTCGAAAGATGTTTGCTTAACTCAAGGATTGCAGTATCTGGTTTTGTATATTTCGATTGAAAAAGATAAATCGGATGAAGCTCTTCTTTTAAAATATAATCATAGGTTTCCAGAATTCCCTCTGATGAAAACTCAAAAAAATTGTGCAGTTCATCGATATATCCGGTCACAATCTTATTACCAAAAGTATCGATTCCCTGAGTTATTTCGCCAGAAGGGGAGATGTGAAAATTGTTTTCAATAATATGTTGAGCTTCGTTCTCGAAAGGTTCCAGACGTAACAAGAAGCTATGTGAATGAATTTTTTCCGAGAATGTAACCGTCGCACGGTAGGCATATTTTAATTGTGGCATATATTAGTTTAATTCCTTATGCAGTGAAAATTGCATTCAGATAAGCTAACGATTTTGAACTTTTATAGGTGTCAATATACAACTGGCCTTCAAAAGCTTTTAGCTGGGCCTCGTCATACATTTCGAAACCTCCTTGTAGACACTCCTTGATTCTCCCGCAGAGTCCAATCAGTCTGTCAAGAGGATATTCAAATCGAATGAGCATATCTGAAGATTCGACAAATTTACCAAAGAAAATGGTCTTGCGCACAGATGGATCGCAAATTCTTTCGTCTGCTGATCCCCAGAATGCGAGTATCCAATCTGTTATAAATTGAAATCCTTCAATTCCCTGCTTGTTTTTGTCAAATGATTTCATTGCGTTGATGGCTAAATGAATGTATGATAAGGTTTCGCTGGTGATTTCCTCTCTCAACAGAATCGCATTGTCATTAAGTCGCTCCAGCATATTTATAACCGAATCGGGATTGTCTTCCATGAATAAATATTTTTCTACAAAATCTTCGCAAGAAGTGTATTTATCTGAAATCCCCATTTTGATACAGTAACTTTTGTATGCATCAAAATCCTCATCGATCATCGAATCGTAATGCTTGCGCAGTATATGCAGTGTCAGGTATACTCGTTGTGCATATCTTCCCATCCAGTACAGACGGTTAGCCTTTACAGGTGAGATAGCATTGTTTTTT
>JASGEU010000139.1:0-23892 GCA_047606065.1 Mobilitalea sp. | reverse complement strand
CAACCAGCTTTAACTTACTGCCTTGATGTAGGAAAGAACCTTCTTTCATTTCAACGGTTACTCCGGGCCAATTCGCCACTTTAAGCTTTGCCCCTGTATAGGCATTAAAGAGAGTTGTCTTACCGCAGTTTGGATTCCCTACAAAAGCAATCCTCATATCCTGTCTGCTCATGCTGTCTCCCCCATATGTATAGTTTGCGTAATTCTCTTTCCTAAAGCAAGTCTGCTTCCTCGAACCATAAGAATCACTGCTCCCCCCAGGTTGCGATTTAGAACCTTTATTTTAGTTCCTTTTGTAAGTCCCAATACTCCGAGTCTTCTTGAAGTTGCCTGATCAAGATCCATAGAAGCAATTACGTAGGTAACTCCAATTTTAGCCTCCTGTAACGTCATAACCTTTACCCTCTCCATTTTCCAGAATAAGACCAAAGAGTTCAGCCATAAGCTGTTCTTTGGTCTATTGTTCTCTCCGTAGGTCTGCTTCTTTCTTTGAAAAGACACAGCCACAGTAATCCTGTCTATATAGATCATATTCCTTGGATAGTTCAATGGAACGTTTGTAACCATTTTTCTTCTTAAAATCAGAGGGCAAGAACGATATTTGATATTCTTTCCCCAAAGCTTCTCCGATTTCATTCAGTTTCTCAGCATTTTTATGAGGGCTTATGGTTAAGGTAGTTGTGAAATAATCGAAGCTCTGTTCCTTTGCAAGTTTTGCTGCTTCACGAAGTCTCATCTCATAACACTCAAAGCAGCGCAAACCTCCTTCAGGTTCTTGTTCCAGACCTTTAATCCTATCATAATAGTCCTTGGGATGATATTCACCAAGCACAAATGTAACTCTCGAAGCAAGCTGCATGGTATTAATTAATGTTTCCTGCTCCTTTGCTCTTCGAACAAATTCCTCCTGTGGGTGAATATTGGGATTATAATAGAAGATCGTAATCTCAAAATACTTTGACAAATATTCAAGAACATAACTGCTGCAAGGTCCGCAGCAGCTATGAATTAATAATTTAGGTGTGCTTTGCTTTGCTTCCAGCTGATTAATAATTATGTCCAGCTCTTTCTGATAATTCATTATAATTTCTTACCTTTCTTGGAACTTACAATAAGCTGTAAACTTAAAGTCGCTCCTTTATCCCTGAAGGAATGCCTGCAAGCAATCCAGCAGCCTTTCCATCTCCTCCTTCGTACCAATTGTAATACGAAGATGGTTATCTATTCTTGGTACATTAAAATGACGGACATAAATATTATGATTTCTTAAGTGCTCAAATATTGCCTTCGCAGGCACTTTTTCATGGGCAGCAAAGATGAAATTTGTTCCCGATTTTGGAAAAGTAAATCCCATTTCACTAAGCTTTTGCTCCGTAAAGGCTCTCACCTCAACTACCTTTCTGATTCCTTCTTCAAAATGCTTAACATCCTTCACGGCCTCTACACCGGCAAGAATGGAGGTGAGATTCATAGTATAAGAATTATAGGAGTTTTTCACATTATTAAGAGCATTGATTAATACCGGATTACCTATTGCATATCCAATTCTCATTCCCGCCATGGAACGAGATTTAGAAAAAGTCTGAACCACCAATAGATTTTCATACTTTTCTATCAGATTGATTGCCGATTTTCCAGCAAAATCAATATAAGCTTCATCTATGACTACAATAGAATCCTGATTCGTTTTAATTATATCCTCAATTACAGTAAGCCCAACATAGATTGAGGAGGGAGCGTTAGGATTGGCTATCACTACGCCACCATTCTCCTTATTATAATCTTCTATTTTAATATAAAAGTTTTCATCTAAGGGTTGTGTCTGATACGGGATTTTAAACAAATCACACCAAACCGTATAAAAGGAATAGGTAATGTCAGGGAAAAGGATTGGCTTTTCTGAATTAAAAAATGTGAGGAATGCCATTGCAAGTACATCATCCGAACCAACTCCGACAAAGATCTGTTCCTCTTTCACCTTATAAAAATGAGCCAGCTCTTTCACTAGAGGCTGCGCGTTTCCATCCGGATAAAGCCTTAGCAAATCAGTATTTATTTCTGATAATATTCTTTGCACCCCTGGTGCGGGCGGATACGGATTCTCATTGGTATTTAACTTCACCATATCCTTTTTGTTGGGCTGTTCACCTGCAACATAAGGAACAACATTTCGAATATTCTTCTCCCAAGGCTTCATAAGATTACCTATTTGCAATCGCTTTTTGACCGCAATCCTTTCTATATAAAATAACTCCGGTTCCGTCCATCCTCCATAACCTGTATCTATGATCTATGATATTCTTTTGCTAGCGCAAGGAATCCAGGCAGTGAACGTTCTATCACACCATAGTCCACACAGTAAGCAATTCTGCAATATCCTGGACAGCCAAAAGCTGATCCCGGTACAATTAATATATTATATTTCTTTGCCGCCTCTGCAAATGCCTTATCATCTTCCTCCAATGCTTTTACGAAGAGATAGAAAGCACCTTGTGGTTTCACGCATTCATAACCATAAGAGGTTAAGCTGGTATAAATCAGTTCTCTGTTGCGATTATAGGCTTCCACATCAATCTTTGCTTCCAAACATTTTGCAACAGCACGTTGTATTAAGGAAGGAGCATTTACATAACCTAGAATTCTGTTCGCAACATTTGCAGCTGCAATCACATTCTCATAATCTGTGAGTTGATCCGGTAATACCAAATAACCAATTCTTTCACCCGGAAGTGACAGGGACTTACTATAAGAATATGCAACAACCGTATTCGGATAGTACTTGGTCAGATAAGGAACCTCTTCCCCTCCATAGACAAGCTCACGGTAAGGTTCATCCGCTATTAAGTAGATAGCAGCACCGAACTCCTTCTCCTTTCTGGTCAGTATTTCTGAGAGTGTTTTTATCGTAGCTTCACTGTAAATAACACCGGTAGGATTATTCGGGGTATTAATTATAACAGCCTTTGTTTTGGAGGTAATATGCTTCTCAAATTCAGCTGCACTGGGTTGAAAATCAATCAGATTAGGTGGTACAACTACCAGTTTTCCATCAAAGTTATTAACGTAATTACGATATTCTCCAAAAAAAGGAGCGAAGGTTACCACTTCATCACCAGGGTTTAGCAGAGTCTTAAGAATTACATTTAATCCTCCTGCCGCTCCTACGGTCATTACAATATTATTATGATGAAAGGAAGTCCCATGTCTTCGATTAATTGATTCTGCAATTGCTTCACGAACATCTTCATAACCAGAATTATTCATATAACCATGTACAACATTCGGATTCTCTTCCTGAATTACCTCAAGTAAGGCTTGTTTTATTTCAATAGGCGGTTCCACGCTTGGATTACCCAGACTAAAATCATATACTTTATCTGCTCCATTCTGTTCTGATAAACGCTTGCCTTCTTCAAACATAGCTCGGATCATGGAACTGTTCTTAACTAGTTCAATCATCTTTTCTGATATCATCTTACACCTCCAAAAAGGAATGTTTTTAGTAAATTTTCTGAAAGTATAGCACACTCTCTATTCTATCGCAATACATATTCCTAACGCAAATTCATATCTATTCAACTGTAATGGGCTTTTATTAAATATCCTGCTTGCTTCTGAACAGTTATCCATATCCCTAAAAAGGGTTACGGCAGATAACTCCGTAACCCCTAATTCTAACTGATTTTATTAACGTGCCCGTATATCCAAATAGGATTTAACAATATCCACGCATTTTTGAAAGCCAAGATTGCTGCTGTTCAGACACAGATCATAATTCTTAGCGTCCTCCCAATTACGTCCCGTATAATACTTATAGTATTCCGCTCTATGCTTATCAATGGAAGCAATCTGCTTCTCCAGCTCTTTCTCCGGTTTCCCGAACATATCCTTTAAAGTTTTTACACAATCCTCTAGCGGAGCATGAACAAATACACGAACTACATTTGGATTATCCTTTAAAATAAAATCTGCACAACGACCAATGATGATACAGGTTTCATTTTCTGCCAATTCTTTAATGATCTTTGCCTGATAATTAAATAGATTATCATTGGAAACAAAATCATCACTATCCGGTGGAATTAATTCTCCCTTATAAACATTGCTTGCTATGCGAAACAACAGACTCTTTTTTAACTTTTCATCCGCTTTCGCAAATAACTGTTCGTTAATACCGCTGTCATCTGAGGCAAAACGCAGAAGATCCCTATCATAATAAGGAATCCCAAGTTCTTCTGAAAGCATCTTACCAATTGTTCTTCCGCCGCTTCCATATCCTCTTGCAATTGTAATCACATAGTGTTTCATACTAATACCATACCTTTCTAGGTACCAGTGTGAAAATTAATTTTGATTTTCACACTCCTATTTGTATTTTCTACAAGTTCTTTGTTATGACTCTGATACTCATTTACAATGCCATAGGAAATTTACATCTCTAGGTAAACCTATGAGCTTATTATCTGGATTATTCACCCAAATAGGCTTTCTTAACAGACTCATCATTCATTAGTTTATCCGCATCATCAGCAAGTACAATCTTACCTGTCTCAAGTACATAGGCACGATTAGCAATGGATAATGCCTTCTTCGCATTCTGTTCAACAAGTAAAACTGTTGTTCCACTTGCACTAATGCTTTTAATAATATCAAATATTTCACCAACAAGAATTGGGGAAAGTCCCATAGAAGGTTCATCCATAAGAATAATTCTTGGCTTGGACATTAATGCACGTCCCATTGCCAACATCTGCTGTTCACCACCACTTAAGGTTCCAGCCAGCTGGGTCTTACGCTCTCTTAATCTGGGAAACCTTTTGTAAACACTCTCCATAGATTCTTCAATTTCATGTTTATCCTTACGGGTAAAAGCACCCATCAATAGATTCTCGTACACAGTCAGCTGTGCAAACACATGCCTCCCCTCAGGTACATGAGCAATACCCAGAGGAACAATCTTGTGAGGTGGGATTTTCTGAAGGTCTTGCCCTTCAAAGATTACCTCACCGCTTTTTGCGGTTATAAGTCCAGTTATTGTATGCAAAATGGTCGTTTTACCTGCACCATTTGCTCCGATCAGGGCAATAACTTCACCTTCATTTACATTAAAGGAAACATCCTTAATTGCTTGAATTACTCCATAATAAACTTGCAAATTTTTAACTTCCAGCATCGCTTATAATTCCTCCATTATTCCCCTAGATATGCTTTGATTACCTCTGGATTATTAAGTACGTCTCCAGGTAATCCGTTTGCTAGTTCCATACCAAAGTTCAATACAAAAATTTTCTCGCAGATGCCTGCTACAAGCTTCATGTCATGCTCTATCAATAATATTGTAACATCATATTTCTTTCGAATCAAAGTAATTGTTTTCATTAATTCTTCTGTTTCAGAGGGATTCATACCTGCTGCAGGCTCGTCAAGGAGCAAAAGCTTCGGATTTGTTGCAAGGGCTCTTGCAATCTCAAGCTTTCTTTGCTTACCGTAAGGAAGATTAGCAGATAATAAATGCGCTTCCTTATCCAAATCGAATACCTTAAGAATTTCCATCGCACGCTCGTTCATCTCTCTTTCCGTCTTAAAGAAAATCGGCAGGCGAAGGATACCAGCTATTGTTGAGTATCGATTATTATTGTGAAGTCCTAATTTAACATTATCGAGTACCGACAAAGCTCTGAACAATCTTATATTTTGAAAAGTTCTTGCAATACCAGCTTTATTAATTTCAATTGTGCTAAGTCCAGTAATATCTACACCATCCAAAGTAACTACACCAGCATCTGGCTTATATACACCGGTCAGCAAATTAAAGGCAGTTGTTTTGCCTGCTCCATTAGGACCAATTAATCCATATAACTCTCCCTTTTCAATGGTAAGGTCAATGGAATCAACCGCTCTTAAACCACCGAAGGAGATACCTAAGTTCTTAACTGTTAACATTGCCATAACTTTATGCCTCCCTCTTTTTCTTGAGTAGTGATCCAAGGTTAATTGGATGATTTTTGCGCCATGCGATCAAGGTTGGATTCCAATTGTAAATCATCATTACAATTAATACAATTGCATAGATCAACATACGATAATTTGACATAAATCGTAAGTATTCCGGAAGAAGTGTCAATACAACAGCTGCAATGATTGATCCACGAATATTACCAATTCCACCAAGTACGACAAAAACCAGAATCATAATTGACATATTATAACCAAAATTCTTTGGAGTCGCTACTAAGGTTGATAAGTTATGTGAGTAAAGCACACCTGCCACACCTGCCATAGCTGCGGATAAGGAGAAGGCAAGAATTCTAAACTTTGTAATATCAATACCTACTGATTCAGCTGCAATACGATTATCACGAATTGCCATGATAGCACGGCCGGAACGTGAATTAATTAAGTTTGTAATAATTAAATATACAATGATTAATAGAATGACAGCAACTGTAAAGGTAGAATCCTTCGGAGTTCCAGAAACACCTTTCGCTCCTCCGATTAATACCTCTCCGCCCTCTGCCAGATTTAGATGTGTTGCATCTACCATAGAAAAATGAAGACCATTCTTATCTATTCCGAGATTAATAACATTAATAACATTTTTCACGATCTCACCAAAGGCAAGGGTTACAATTGCCAGATAATCACCACGAAGTCTTAATACAACAACACCGATTAAAACACCGAAGACTCCTGCAAGGATCGCTCCAATTATAATTGCAAGTGTAAAACGAAGAAAGGTGTTGGGAATAATATCAACCATGGTCTTTGAAAACAATGCACCACTGAAGGCACCAACACACATAAAACCAGCATGACCTAAGCTCAACTCACCAAGAATACCAACCGTAAGGTTTAAGGACACTGCTAAAATGGAATAGTAGCACAATGGAATTAACAAGCCCTGCATCAGGTTGGACATCATTCCAGTTGCTATCATAATCTGACAAACAATATATACAATAACGATAATCCCAATCGTTATAAGATTGGTACGAGTGGATTTATTCATTTGATGAAATACTTTTCCTTTTGACATGTTCCCCACCTACACCTTCTCTTGCATCTTCTTACCAAGGATACCCGTTGGTTTAACAAGAAGAACAAGAATTAATATCATAAATACAATTGCATCTGCCAGCTGTGAAGAAATATAAGCTCTTCCCAGGATTTCAATTACGCCAAGTAATATTCCACCGATCATAGCTCCTGGTATGGAACCAATTCCACCGAATACCGCAGCTACAAAGGCTTTGATACCAGGCATAGCACCTGAGGTCGAAGTAAGACTTGGATAGGAAGAAAACATAAGAGCACTTGCAACCGCTGCAAGAGCAGAACCAATCGCAAAGGTAATCGCAATAGTCTTATTCACGTTGACACCCATCAGTACTGCTGCATCTTTATCTTCGGATACCGCAAGCATACTGCGGCCTGTCCTGGATTTCTTGATAAAAAGGGTCAATACAATCATAATAAGCAAGCATAATGGAATAGTAACCAAGGTCTCACCTGATATTGTTAATGCGCCATCCGCTAATTTTAATGGTGGTACTGTAATTACAGAAGTAAATGATTTTGCATCTGCACCAAAGACCAAAAGCGCAATGTTTTGTAAAAGATAACTCACACCAATAGCAGTAATTAATACAGCCAGAGAAGAAGCCTTTCGAAGTGGCTTATATGCCACACGCTCTATGGTGATACCTAAGATGGTACAAAAGATAATTGCGACAGGAACTGCAATCACTGGATTTAATCCCATCGCGCTCATAGACGTAAAGATAACAAAACCACCGACCATAATAACATCGCCGTGTGCAAAGTTCAGCATTTTAGCAATTCCATATACCATTGTATATCCAAGTGCAATGATAGAGTATACACTTCCAAGACTGATTCCTTTAATTAAATAAGAAATAAAACTCATAAAAACCCCCGTCTGCATGCATTGCATGCAATTTTTTCATACTTCAAGACCTGCATAACATCAACAGTTTAACAGGTTAACGTGCTACCTATTTTATCACAGACTTCGCATTGTTACAACAAAAATTACGCGAATATGACATTTACCTTATCTATAAGTGTCAACACACTGTCTTTATTATATCCAAATTAATATTAGAATAGTAAGCATTTATAAACGTCATTAAAACAAAATACAGAGAGGCGTTCACCTCTCTGTATAATATTCTTCTATTTTTTTCATTCACCAGTCATACCAGCTTTTACGCCATGTATGAAATTGTAACTATCATAATTTATTCAGCAGCTACATAAGCTCCGCTCTGGATAACGACTGCTCTAGGAGCCTTGTTAACTTCACCGGTTGCATTCCAGGTCATTGCTGCACCAGTAAGACCATCAACTGTGATTTCTGTCATCGCGGTCTTTAATGCTTCATTAATAGCGGAAATGCTCATATCAGGTGTAACATCACCTTTTTCAATAGCAGCTTTTAAAATATACATTGCATCATAAGCATCTGCTGCGAACTGAGTAGGTACTTCATTATTGTATGCAGCCTTATAATCAGCAACAAACTTAGTAGTTGCTGCGTCAGTAGCATCTGCTGCGAAAGGAGTTAATAACATAACACCATCAGCTAAAGCTGTGTCAAAGTTTTCTACTGTAAGGATACCGTCAAGACCATCACAACCAAAGAAGGTAGGTGCATAGTCTAAAGATGCTGCCTGCTGTAAAATCAAAGCTGCTTCTTTATAATAGATAGGCAAGAATACAAGATCTGCGCCTGCATCCTTTGCTTTCTGGATCTGTACGGAGAAATCTGAATTACTTTCAGAAGTAAAGGCTTGAACCTCTACTACTTCAAATGCCTGATTCTTTGCTTCTTCTGCAAATTTCTCATAAATACCTGTAGAATACACGTCAGAGCTATCATAGATAACAGCTACCTTAGTTGCTAAAGCATGCTCACCTATGTACTGTGCAGAACCAATACCCTGATTAGGATCTGAGAAGCATACCTGAAATACATTGCCATTCTTAGTAACTTCTGTGGAAGATGCGGATGGAGTTAGCTGGAACATACTATCATTAAAGGTTTCTGCTGCAACTGCTGCGCAAGGTTTAGAAGTAACAGTACCCATAAGAATCTTCATACCCCAGTCTTTTAAGGTATTGTAAGCATTCACAGACTTTTCTGCATCATGTACGTCATCTTCAAATTTGAACTCAATCTGCTTTCCATTGATACCGCCAGCTTTATTAATTTCATCTACTGCAAGTAATGCACCGTTCTTAACACTCTGACCATATACAGCGGCACCTTCTGTTACAGGGCCAATACCACCAATATAAAATTTGTCACTATCTGCTTTTTTACCGCAAGCCGCTAAGCTTGCTACAACCAGGCTTGTAACTACAAGCAGGCTTAACGCTCTTTTTATCTTTCTCATAAATTCCCTCCTACATTCTAAAGATTCCTTCTGAATCCAGATTATAAATAAGGCGTTCTACACCCAAAAGCACATAGTGTCTTTCTACGGTGTACGAACGTCTTTATTCTGGATATATAATACCCTTGTCTTTTCAATTTGTCAATATGATAATTTAATTTGCTAAAGTATTTTTTAATAATAAAAGCTATAACTTGAATTATTAAATCAATTCACCACCGCATTTATCACAAAATTCAAGTCCCTCGATGGTAATTCCTCCACAATCCGGACAAATTATCTTTGCCGGCAGTATTTCACGTTCGACAATATCATATACAACGGCTTCATTCTTCTCCTCTGAATCGGCAGATTGCACAACTATACTATCTGTTTCATCTGTTTCAAAGTCCTTAGCAGCCTCATTTTCCTGTACGGACTTTTCTCTGTCAGAATTCTGTCTCTTCTTATTAAATAAGCGTTCCAATAATGACATATTTACCTCCATGATTGTGAGAAGTGCTATTACATCTATGTTATTTCACTACAACCAATTATATTCCTATTAATTATTTTCAAGAAGCAGTTTCGGTTTATTACTCCCCCTCATTTCAATAAGCGGCACACCTTTCCCCTCAATATAGTCTCTGGTAATTATGACTCTGCCAATATTATCATCCTTTGGTATCTCATACATGATATCCAGCATAATATCCTCAAGAATTGCACGAAGTGCTCTGGCTCCAGTCTTTTTCTCCATTGCTTTTTCTGCAATTGCTTCCAGAGCATCGGGAGCAAATTCCAGATCCACTTCATCAAGGGCTAATAGTTTTTGATATTGTTTTAAAATCGCATTCCTTGGCTCTTTTAAAACCTGTATTAACATATCCTTAGTAAGTCCCTCCAAGGCATAAAGAATTGGCAAGCGTCCCAAGAATTCAGGTATCATACCATATTCCCTAAGATCATCCAGCGTTACCTTCTGCAACAAGTTCTGATCATTATCATATTTATCCTTTAAATCAGCCTGGAATCCAATGGAGGATTGTTTATTAAGCCTTGCTTTTATAATCTTATCAAGATCCGGGAAGGCACCACCGCAGATGAAAAGAATATTCTGTGTATTTACTGTAGTTAAAGGTACCATAGCATTCTTAGAGCTTGCCCCTACCGGCACTTCCACGTCACTGCCCTCGAGCAGCTTTAGAAGCCCCTGCTGCACAGATTCTCCGCTCACGTCCCTGCTGTTGGTGTTACGTTTTTTTGCAATTTTATCTATTTCATCAATAAAGACGATACCTCTTTCTGCTTTTTTAACATCATTTCCTGCTGCCTGCAGCAATTTAGAAATAACACTTTCCACATCATCTCCAATATATCCAGCTTCGGTGAGAGAAGTTGCATCCGTTATAGCCAGAGGAACATTTAATAATCTGGCCAGAGTTTTAACCAAATAGGTTTTACCACTTCCGGTAGGTCCTATCATTAACATATTGGACTTTTCAATTTCTATTTCATTTTTATTGGTACCAATTCTCTTATAGTGATTATAAACCCCTACAGAGATTACCTTTTTGGCACGCTCCTGACCTATTATAAACTCATCCAGGTTGCTCTTAATAATATGTGGGGAAGGAATTGATTTACGGTCAAACTCTACCTCTTTATTCTGCTGCTCGCTTACTTTCTTTAACTTCTGTGACTTGGGTACATCATTAGTAATACCTGATAAGTTCATCATACCTGGTGGGAAGCCCATCATCTGCATATATGGGTTATCTCCTTTATTGATCGTATCAAAAGTCTTTTGCATACAATCCGAACAGATGCTGATTTGATTAGGAATATGTATCATTTTCCCGACCTTGCTCTCTGGTCTTCTGCAAAGATAACACACTTCTTCCATTTCTTCATGGTCATGATGATCGGTTGTATGTTTGTTATCTATTTCATTATCCATATTATTTTTATCAAAATCGCTCATTTTACCTCCATTTTCCCTTAAAAGGGCTGTTGTGTCTCATGAATTCAGTTTCTATTAAAAGAATTATATCTTATTATGCTGTGTACGACAATATCTGTTTCCTTAAGCTTTCATTAAATTTAAGAAAGCGAAATGCCATAAGGTTTTTCCTTTGACATTTCGCTTTTTAGTACAATATTTACATCTATAGAGATTATTAACTCTTCCAGTTACTTTTAATTAAATTATTCATCACCTGAATTTAAATTAGGATTCTGACCTAAGGTAACCGTTACTGTACTTTCTTCATATACACCATTTGAATTACGGGAATAGGTTATCTTAACCTCTGTACCGACACGCTTACTATTAACATAATCTCTAAGTTGTGTAATAGAGGTGATTTCAATATCATCTGCACCTGTAATGATATCTCCTGATTTAAGACCTGCCTTCATTGCAGCTCCACCCTCTGGAGTTTCATTAATATATACACCCAATGGCATATTATAGAAGGAGGCAACATCTTCTGTTACATCATTACCAGCAATTCCAAGATAACCCTGCTCGCTTTCTTTTAATACCTCACGATTCATCAATTCTGTTATAATAGGAGTTGCCTTAGAAATAGGAATTGCATAGCCCATACCCTCCACTTCATAGGAAGCGTATTTCACAGTATTAATACCAATAACCTCACCATCCACATTAAGTAAAGCTCCGCCGCTGTTACCAGGATTAATTGCTGCATCTGTCTGCAATAAAACCATTGTCTTTGAATCATAACCATCGGAAATTTCAACTTCACGATCTTTAGCACTTACATACCCAACTGTTACTGATTGACCAGATCCCAGTGCGTTACCAATTGCAATTGCCATCTCACCAACTTTAACTTCATCGGAATTCCCTAATTTAGCTACTGTAATAGCATCTAAGGTTTCCTGTTTCAGAGTTGAGATATCCACTGTGATAACTGCCAGATCTGCTGTGGCATCCGTTCCTTTAACGATAGCTGCTGCTTGAGAACCGTCTGCAAAAGTAACTTCTATTTCTGTTGCTCCTTCAACCACATGGTTATTAGTAGCAATTAGTAATTCATTCTCATTTTCTCCAACAATAATTCCAGATCCGCTGCCTTCCACCGGCTGATCGTAAACCTGCCCAAACCACTGTGTAGATTGGGTTGAGGTACTATTAATGGAAACAATCGCTGGAAGTGTATTCTTTGCCACTTCGCTTACTGCGTTTTTATTAACGGTTTTAATTGATCCGGTCTCTGTAAGGCCAATTTCATAATCTTTCGTATCAGTCAGGGAAATAATATTATTCGTGGCTGAATCCGGGTTAATTCTTGCATAGATACTCTGAAAACCAAAGAAGCCAAATGCTGCAATTAATCCAAAGCAAGCCGCCTTACCTACAAAGCTTAAAACTTTACTTGCCTTACCGTTCCTTGGTTTTTTTTCTTTAACCTTCTTACCAGCATTAGCATTTCCGTTATTCCAGGGATTAGGATTGGAATTGTTATAATTTTGCTGATAATAGGAGGAGTTATAATTCATGTTATTATATGGATTGTTACTTCCGTATCCTGAATTACTATTATTAGGATTATTAAAGTTAGGATTATTATAAGCATTACTGTAATATGGATTGCTATTATTTAGGTTGCTATAGTTTGGATTATTATAATTTTGGCTCCCATAACCAGAGTTATTGGTATTGGGGGTATTATAATTGGAGTTATTATAATTGGAGTTACTATAATTTGTGCCGTTATTAGCTGTGCTATTTGGATAAGGATTATTAAATGGATCTGAAGTAACCTTTTGATCGTCTATATTTATGCTATCCTTATTTATATTATTGTCCATACCAGCTTCGTTTTCAAAATTTTCATTATTTTTTTCTTGATCTGACATATAAATTCTCCTTCCGTAGGAAACATTGTTATTAATATCTTATGGATTATAGTGTAACAGGAGTTTGTGAATAGAATGTGAAAATATTACTAAGAATTTATGAAAAACCGTCTTTAAAATACCACATACTGCCTTACACAAAAATATTATTGTTGAATTCTAGGTAACTATGTATTATATTTATGCTAATCAGTAGCTACATATCCAAATAACTATAATTCGTAAATTCACTTAAAAATAGGAGTCCTTTATGATAAAAGACAATCAAAAAATGTTTAATAGATTACAATTTTTTCTGGATGCCGGTTTAATTATTATAGCATTTTACCTTACATTTGGCTTAAGATTTCTTGCTCCTAAATATATTTCTTTTCTCCCATATAATCCTAGTGTTGATTTTTTTACTCCATCCCAATCTGCACAAAGATCTATTTGGGTTCTTCCAATTTATTTGATTATCTATTACTCTTTTAAATTATATACTCCAAAACGTGGTCGGACAAGATGGTCTGAAATTGTAAATATTATTACAGCCAATGTTATTGGTATTGCCTTTTATAGTACAGTATTATACCTTACCCAGGTTGAAGGTGACAAGCTGTTTTCCAGATCCTTTCTAGGATTATTTTTAGGTATGAATACACTTCTTAGCATTGCATCAAGAATGGCGATAAATCAAGTTCTGCGCTCTGTTCGAAGAAGAGGCTATAATCTAAAGCATGTTCTTCTTGTGGGCTATGGTCATTCTGCCGAAGCTTATATTGACCGTATATTTGCTAACCCACAATGGGGATACTATATTCATGGAATATTAGACGATACCATAGAAGTAGGAACTATGTATAAGAAGGTTCCTGTAATCGGAAGTATCACTCATCTGGAAGCATTTTTATCAAAAATGGATTTGGATGAAATTGCAATTACTTTAAGTTTAAAGGAATATCGAAAACTGGAAAGTATAGTTACTATTTGTGAAAAATCAGGTGTACACACTAAGTTTATACCCGATTATCACAAAATTATTCCTACAGAACCTTTAACAGAAGATCTCTTCGGTCTCCCTGTAATTAATATTAGAAATATTCCACTTAGCAATACCCACAATCGAATAGCAAAGCGAATTGTAGATGTCTTTGGTGCAACTGTAGCTCTTATTCTTTTTTCGATTCCAATGCTCCTGGTGACACTATTAATTAAGTTGTCCTCACCTGGACCAGTTATCTTTACTCAACAACGTATCGGAAAGCATAATAAAGAATTTAAAATGTATAAATTCCGCTCAATGGAGGTACAACAAGATAAAGAGGAAAAGAAAGCCTGGACAACCCAGCGCGATCCACGAGTTACCGGAATTGGTAAATTTATCCGCAAAACAAGTATTGACGAGTTACCTCAACTCTTTAATGTGCTGAAAGGGGAAATGAGCCTTGTTGGACCGAGACCGGAACGCCCCTTCTTTGTCGATAAATTCAAAGAAGAAATTCCTCGCTATATGATTAAGCACCAAGTATCCCCCGGTCTCACCGGTTGGGCACAGATTAACGGCTTTCGGGGTGACACTTCTATCCGCAAGCGTATTGATCATGATTTATTCTACATTGAACATTGGACACTATTTCTAGATTTTAAGATTTTGTTTTTGACCTTCTTTAAAGGCTTTATTAACAAAAATGCTTATTAGAAATACGAATGATTTTCACCAGAAAGGCTAGGTATACAAGTACTCATGGCAAAAAGCAAGCAAAAAAAGAAACGAATCAAACTTATTAGTATCTTTATAGCAGAACTTTTGATACTGGTACTCATTTTAATCGGCTTCAAGGTATACACTTCAATGAATAAGCTGAATCGAATTGATCAGGACGACCATTTAATTCAGAAAAATGATGATGTTGAGCAAGTGGAAGGTTTTCGTAATATCGTTTTATTTGGTGTAGATTCCAGGCAGAATTACTTAAAGGACAGCACCCACAGCGATACAATTATAATTGCCAGCATCAACAACAAGACGAAAGATATAAAACTTGCGTCCGTATATCGCGACACCTATGCTAACATACCAGACCTCGGTTATAGAAAAATTAATGCTGCCTACTTTAATGGCGGATATTCACTGGCATTGACTACCATTAATAAGAACTTTGACTTAGATGCCAGAGAATATGTAACAGTTAACTTTTTAGCTGTCGTAAATGTTATTGATCTATTAGGTGGAATTACCTTAGATATTCAGGAAAATGAGCTAAAGTATCTGAATGGCTATATTAAATCTTTAAATAAAATTAACGGTACGAATGCAGAAAAGATTACTGCTGCGGGAACTCAAGAAGTAAATGGAACCCAGGCAACTGCCTATGCAAGAATTCGATATACTGCAGGCGGAGATTTTAAACGTGCAGAGCGTCAGAGAATTGTTGTTCAAAAGATATTTGATAAAGCGAAATCCTCATCCATAGGAACAATTAATGATATCATTGATGAAATGTTCCCACAGGTAGCAACTAACCTTAGTAATACCGAACTCCTAAGCCTTGCCAAGGACATTTTCTCCTATGACATGGTTGGCCAGGAAGGTTTCCCATTTGAAAAGGATGCGCACACCTATAACAAGGTATCCCTCGTATTCCCGATAGATTTGGCAGCCAATGTAACCAAATTACATGAATATCTTTATGATGTAAAGGACTATGTACCAAGTGCTACGGTGCAGGAATATTCCGATTACATTGAAAGTATACGTGTTCAATAAAGGTTAATAAATATAAAACAACAGATATAAAAGCGTATATAATCGACTGGGATTTTCCTTCCATCCTAAACGATTATATACGCTTATTTATTTCTATGACATTTTAATTATTTTCATGTAATTGTACATAAACATCCGCGTTGTAGGCGTTGTGTACACCAATTTAACTTTACCAATATCTTCGCTTAACTCAATACCGCACATCGCCACTGCAATTCCGTTATCATCTTTCCAAAGAAATAGACTTCCTCAATTAATATGTGCTTGGGATATTTCTTGGAATTCTTCTTAAGTTATATTTTGCTCAGATGTTACATTATAATCTATTTTTACATATTGAATTTTACAAAGGATATGCACCCATATTTATCACTTGCAGCAAATCCCATCTTTTCATAGAAAGCTCTCGTTTTGAGTTCATTCTCGGTCAATAGTACCTTCTGGTAGACATGGATATACTTATTCATCACTTCCGTCATAAGCATTGCACCAATGCCTCTATGCTGATATTCTTCCAGAACAATGATGTCCTGTATGTATATAATTGAATATCCGTCTCCTACCACACGTATGACCCCTATAAGCTTATCTTCCTCCCAAGCCGTTATAACAAGTAAGGAATTCTCATACGCTTTCCAAAGCATATCTGGATTCTTCGTATAATTGCTCCATCCCACATTGTTGTATAGGTAAAGTAAGTCCTCCAGGCAAGGAATAACATTTTCTTTAAATTTAATATTCATTCAAATAATCCTTTCTACAATCGAATTAATTACAAAAATGAATTTTTCTCCTTAATTTCACCAAGCTACTACCTCCTGCTTAGATAATATATTAACTACATACTATTTATAAATTCTTACTTACTGCATAAACAAATAGTACATTAATTATCATAATTTTACCATAACTTCTTTAAAACAAAAATTTACGAAAAGCAGAATGTCTAGAAACCCGGTTAAATCTATTTTACATTATGCCTCTCGTAGCTGTAGTAATTATAATTTTCTCATGTAAGGCGAAAATGAACATCCCCCTTCCCAAATGCTTCACTAAAATCAATTCGAAGCTTTTATTCTGCTTTATCATAGACTGCGCAAAGAAAGAAAGGATATTACCTTCCCCAAATGCACTGTTTGACAGACGGCCGGTTGATTTTGTGTGACAAGGAGCAAACATTTATGTTTGATGCTGGCATACAAAATCGACAAGATGTCAGTCAATCTGTGTGTGGGGGAAGGTGGTATCCTTTCTTTCTTTTGTAGACTATAAAGCTGAGGATTAAAATTAATCTGATTTTAGCGAATCATAATCCTCGATCCGTTAAATGCTATTCGTTTCGTATCAGTAAAGCTTGCTCTAAAGTTAAACACTCCGGCATAGGCTTTGTTGTCCCAGGCTCCGCCATAGGTTAAAATATAGACAACACCTTCTTCTGCAAGGTTATACCAGGAATCACAATAATAACTGGAGGTAGACGCTCCACCGCCAATTTCAGAAGGGAACATCATTAGAGGATGATTTTTATCATAACCCATCTGCTTAACTACCATATTGGTTGGCTCGCCAAATTTCTGCGGAGATAATTCCACCTTTTGCACTGGAATTGGAAAGTCGATTTTATGGGTCTCACCTGTGGGATATTTTACATAAAGCTGTGAATCCTGAACATAAGCATTCTCTAATAAAATAGAAACATTACCCCATAGGTTCTCAATGCCGCGGTACTTAAAGGATATATGCCCACTTAAAGCACCTACCGAGGCTGAACTATAGTTAATATGATCGGTTAAGCCATTTTTACAAGGCAGGCAGGTTAAGCCTGTTTCCCGCTCTACAATATCCATTGGTTTTCCAGTAAAGGTTACGACTAAAGTGTCCTTTTCACCTTCTTTAATTGAAGTAATCTCCCTTTGGAAGGTATCTGGCTGATTTCTGTACTCTTCCCAGTTTCTTAATATCGAAACTGCGTCACCTACACAAAATCTTCTTGTTACCTTAGAATCAGTAATAACAATTTGATTCGTAGCAGGCTCTGATTTTGCAGCATAGAAGGAGCAAGATTTATCCTTTAATAAATAAGGTAAATGTACCTCTCCGGCAAAGATTGCCTGGGAATCTAAAACTGCTGTCTCTACAAGATAAAGACGCTGTATAGTAAGGATTGCTAACAGATCACACTGCATAATTCCATTGGTTTGTGCAGCCATTTCCTGCAAATCCTTTAAGGACTTTTTAATCAAAGGGTAGGAGTTGCTGACACTCTCAATTCTTTTATTAATCATTCTGGAGTGATACGCGCCAATATAAATTTTATCAATAATACCTTTTTCTGTCTGGAACGAAGGGTCAAGGATATATCCCTCCTGCTCTGTCGCACTAATCCATAAATATTCGAAGTCATCAATTAATTCTCTTTTACTATAAAACTTTGGAATTTCAACCATAACATTGCCGTCACTGCCGTCTCTGTTAAAGTCAGGTTCACTGCTATACTTAATTTGACGTTTCCCGCTCTTATCTACCTTAACTGTACATACCTTAAGGTCAGACCAGGGATAGATTCTGTCAAAGCTATTTTCATAAGGAGTTAAGTCTTCACCATTGTGCAGGGCATTAAAGGTAAGCCCCTTTGCATCTCCTATACGTTCACATACAGGATTACTGTCATTTCTGCTCCATCTAACCCCATAGGACCCTGTATAGATTATCTCATTACTTGGAGGTTGGACTTCTTCTTCAATGGTGCAGATTCTTGGATCAACCGTAATAATATTGCCTACGGACAATACAACACCCTCCAGTAAGGACCCAACCGAATCACTTGTTTCCTGAAGGCTCCACACCCCATTCTTATAGGTTATGATTGCCCCTTTGGGAAGACGTGGTAATGTAATTATATTTTCTTGAAATGGTACATAATGAGTTAGTATCTTTCCATATTCTATCTGAAGTCGGTTATCCAGTATATTGTCCTCTACATTAGCATAGAAGACTCTTGCATATTCCGCGTTCTCCGGTATATCCACCTTTGAAACCGTTTTATCCTGCATAACGTCAGTAATAACATTATACTTTTGTGAAATTCCTACATCGGTTATGATTGTCTCATCCTTGGCCTTAAACTGCCACGTGGATCGATTATGTGCCGTTCCGCTTAAAACTAAGCTTTGACCTTGACCCGGAAGCACAGGAAACCACTTTGTCGTGCGATGTATTTTTGATCCTTTGTTATATAGATTAGTCGAACCATCTTTTAAATATCCCTTTTCAAAGGTCCCATTATAAAGATTCTTGCCATTTACCTTAACAATAAAATTTTCTCGCGCTTCTTCCTCTGCAGTAATTGTAATTTTGAGTATCGGGTTCTTATTTGTAATTAATAAGCAACCATTTTCTGGTGAATTAGTCTTCTTTTGAAGAGTTGTCTTTTGTACTGCTACTGGTGTTTTTTTGGAAAACCATTTTTGGAAGAACATCTTTGCCCTCGCTTTCATAAAAATTTTATGACTGATAACCTTCCGGTATTTACCAAAAAGCTATCAGTCTTAATGAGTAAGTTGTTAAGTTTAAAAACTAAATTCCTATCCTTAAACTTAACCTCTTACTTTGATAGTTCTAAGCTTTCCTCAAGGAATTTTAGTGAGGATTGCTTCAGTAGATTAAGTCTTTCGCGAACCTTTTCCGGTTCCTCAATCTTAAACATTGAAAACTCCTTGAACTCTTTAATACTATAGAGCAGATGTGACTCAAGTCCAAGTTGTTTCAAAAGGTCACTCGTTCTGCTGCCTGTGTCGGAGTGCAGCATGGATACGAACGGTTTTTCATAGAGGATGGAGAATACCGATGCATGGAAGGAATTCGTAATAACAAGCTCTGCTCCTTCAATTAAACCGAGAAATTCACCTGTATCTTCTGTATAGTAGGGTGGAAGCTGATTCGTAAGACCTTTGGTAGGTCTTCTTTGTATCGTTGGCAATCCAAGCGCAATAGAGATTTTATTGGCCAGGGATACTACTTGCGGATTTTTCTCCATCATATAAACTAATATATATGGTTCTTTGATCTGGCTCTTAACTTTAATCTCTTCATAGTCCTCTTTCTCTAAGAGCATGGTAGGATCTAATACCACATTTACCGGTAAGGTTGTCAATTCCTGTATCGCAGGCTGAATCGTACTTTCTCTTACTGAAATTGCAGTAAACGTAGATAATGCATTACTGATATTCTCTTTAAACTTAGGTAAGATATAGTCACTTCCTACACTGGCCGCATAAGAAATCTTCTTCTTACCCGGTTCAACAAAGTTAAGAAAATACGCCGGATTAAAACCACCGATATGATGCGGGTTCCAAACCTGATCACTGCCAACAATATAGGCATCAAGGTTAAGATTTGCTGGCTCAATTTCTGTATAACTTCTAAAATCTCCAATAAGATTTAGATTTTTTCTGGAAAACTTAATGAACTTATTATATCTGGTCAGGCTCTTACGGTTAATAATATATAAATTTAATTTTTTAAAATACCTTCTTACACCTTTTGTGCTGCCCAGTGGATCATAAAGTCTATCGATAACCCTTGGGTGATAATGAATGACACCTGCATCCACTCCATAATTCTTTAAGACCTTCTGCAACGCCCATGTCTGCAGCATTGCTCCATAGTTATTCGCATTATGAAATGTGATTACTCCGACCTTCATCCTGTGTCACCTCCGTTAAAATAGTTGAAAATGGAAATACATGTTCCTGGTTATAAATAACGTTATCAGCCTTCTTACGAAGTAATTCAAATTCTTTGGTTACAACCACATAGGAATATGCAGGGAAACGTTTAATAAAATATTTCACCTGTCTGCGATAACCGCGTCCCGCCTTAAAGTCGCTTAAATTAAAATATTTAAAGTTATAAACTGTTGTTTTACCAAGTAAGCAGCACATATGACCAACCATTCTATCTAACATGGAATGATGAATTACATAGTCGAAGTGAATGCCAGCAAAATGCTTATCAATTTCACGATTCATAATCTTATCAATGCGGCTATTGGTTAAACGAGTCTTAATTTTAAATTTCAATTGAAGCTTGCTTAAAATGTAATCCATTCTTGTGTAATTTACTTGATAAGTAATCGGAATATAATTAACTTCTTTTTTAAGCAGTGAAAGCATATGCGAGGATTTCTTTGCTTTTGAAGCCTTCATACAAACATACACATCATAACGATTTAAATCCATGGAGTTGATTTCTTCAATTAACGCTCTGGTATAATGGTCATTCTTCACGCCTCTGATAAATATCAGGACTTTCTCTCTTTTATCCGGCTGTACTTTAATTGCCTTGAAATGATCTTTATGCTCTAATTTGCCATGTAATAGAGTCTGAATGATTTGATTCGGCGTATCAATGGAATCATAGGAACAGAACTGCTCAAAGAACTTAGGATATCCCTTATGTTCAGCACCTAATTCTTCAATTAATTGATCCACAGTATCCGCCTTTGGCAGCTCTAAAGTATCTAAGTCAAGATATAATCCTCGACCGTTCTTATATTCTTCCCTGTCGTAGGTAAATAAGACAATTTTACGCTTGGTAACTGCATAATCAAACATAATACTGGAGTAATCAGTAACAAGTACATCACTGGCATTTAGGAAGTCATAGGTCTCGTAGCCGGAAGGGAATTCTTTAATTCTCTGATAGCTGCTATACTTCATCTGATTCTTAACAAATGGATGAAGCTTAACATAGAACACCTGATCATCGGTGAGCTTATTGTCAATCAGATCGAAGAAAACACCTAACATCTCAAGCTGCTTTGCTGTATCCTTTTGATGAAGCATTCCCCTCCAGGTTGGCATGTAAATGATAACCTGTTTGTCCTCTATTTCTAATTCAGTACGTATTTCTTCATATCTATTCTTGTGCAGGAAGATAGAGTTTCTTGGATATCCACTAACCAACGCAGTTCCTGGGTAGATATCTTTAATCATATAGTCCGTCATGAATGCTTCCTTTGAGAAGTCATTTTGATATAATAAATAGTCTGCTATCAGGAAGTTTCTCTGAACATTTCCTAAACCGAATTCACGATTAGGCACAATTCTACCCATTGCCTTAAGTGGAGTACCATGCCAGGTATTTAAATACACCTGATCCTTCTTCTTAATGAAGTAAGGAGGGAAGCTGGTGTCTGTAACCAGGTATTTTGCACTTGCTAAGGCTCTGGCATAATCTCTCGAACGGATACTGATCATCGTTATATTAGTGAGGCTGTAGGTTTCTAACAGTTTACGATATTGCTTTCTGTACTTTCTGCTCATTGCAAGAAGGATATTGTAATCCTTATATTCTTCCTTATGCATCTCCCTAATAAGGGCAAAGATGTTACCTGCAATATCTTCTCCGTGTTTGGATTCAAATAAAATATCATTTGGACGAATAGAAAGTTTTTCATACATATTGGTATAGAAAACACTTCCACCCTGTTTCATAATCTTAACGATAGGGAGCTTCTTCTTAATCATTTTCACTCTGTCTTTACTCTTAATAAAGCGTTTTATTTTGCTTCCCCATCTTGATTTAACATTTCTTATACGTAAAAACAAGCTCATAACCCTATCCGGTGTTATTTCACGGGTTCTGGTCAGACTTATCATCTTTTTCTTATTGGTATACAGCTTTAATCTTGCTCTTAAAGCACCGGAGGAATATTTTAAATAGTGGTTGTCATGCCAATTGGGAAACTCTTGGTCCAGGAACTCCTGGGTCTCTTTAATAATGGAAAGCTTTACTTCAAGTTTTCCTTTGTTGCCGCCTGCAAACAAAGCTCCATAACGATAGAGGAAGTGTCTGGTACAGATATACTCAAGCTCATCATGGTAGGTTTCCATGTATCCATTTGCTTTCATAAAGTCAACTACCAGGCGGAAAGCCTTCACAATATCAAGAGTTTGCTCACTAAAGCTGTTTAAGAAACCTCCTTGGGTGGTTCTACGATAATTGTAGAGGGGTTCTTCCACTACACCGATGCTTTCGGCGCGACAACAAGCCTCGAATACGAGAACAAGATCTTCAAAACGCATATTCTCTGGAAATTGCAAACCTTGCAATACATTTCTTCGAAACAGTTTGTCCCAGGGGAAGGGTGAAATATGCGCTAACTCGTACTTTTGCTCACTTAATTTAAAATTCGTATTAATCAACATGGTGGGTGCAGATTTCTTTTTCAACTCACCGATATTTTCACGCTCATAGACATTATAACGACCGCAGATAACAATATCATTGTTATCTCTAATGGCTTTCTGGTATAGTTTTTCACACATATCCTTTTCGATGAAGTCATCACTGTCCACAAATAGAATATAGTCACCGGTAGCTCTTGCAAGACCATAATTCCTGGCATGACTCACCCCATGATTTTCCGTTGTGAACACCTTCATGCGATCCGAATGCTTTTTTTCATATTCCTTCAGAATACTTATACTATTATCCTTACTACCATCATTGACTACGATAATTTCTACGCCCTCTAAAGTCTGATTAACAACACTTTCAAGACATGCTCTAAGATATCGTTCCACATTATACACTGGCATGATAATACTTATTTTAAAGTTCGAATTATCCACTTAACGTTCCCTCCAAAGTTATCGCTGTATTTATAATACTAAATTGTAACCGTTCAGCCTTTCTAGTTACAACCAATTACTACTATGTTTCCACCTGTTTATCTTCCCTTACTATTTCCCCGACTATCTTTCTAACTGTCTTTTCTAATTGTTTTTCCTTAACTGTTTTTCCTTAACTGTTTTTCCTTAACTGTTTTTCCTTAACTGTTTTTCCTTAACT
>JASGEU010000138.1:0-38836 GCA_047606065.1 Mobilitalea sp. | reverse complement strand
GTCAAGTGTCTGCCCTTTTACCACTACGAGGAATTCGCTTTTGATTATGAAACAATACCAGACGATTTTCCAGAACAGTTTATCCAGTTATTTGGAACACAGAAAGTGGAAGATGGGATAAAGAAATTCAACAGCATTCGAGTCAAAGCCAAAATGAATAAAATATCTGCGGAGACCTTACTTGAGGTTACCAGGAGAATTCTTGACCAGTTAATCACCACCTATGAGCGCATGATAGAATTTGATCTGGAAGCTTTTCAGGAATTAAGAGAACCACTTGATTTTACCAATGCAGATACTTATTATGACTATTTAGAGAGCTGGATACGTAAAATGCAGCAGTTAATCATGGAAGAATTTGATGACTATAAGAATAAGGAAAAGATCAATCAGGCGATTATCTATATCAAAGAGAACTTTAAGAGTGATCTGAATATGGCGGTTGTAAGTAATTGCATCTCCATGAACTATTCCTTATTTTCCTTGAATTTTAAGCAGTATACAGGAATGAACTTTGTTAACTATCTGAAAAAAATCAGAGTGGATGAAGCCAAGCGACTGCTGGAAGAGACGGACGAGAAAATCATTGATATTAGTCAGATGGTGGGATATGAAAATGATAAGCATTTTATGAAGATATTCAAGAGTGTATGCGGAGTCTCACCAAGTGAATACAGGAAAAATAGTTGGTATCAGAAAAAAGAAAAAAAGGAAGTTAAGGATAAGTAATGAAACCGGAATATATTGAAGTGTCCTCCTATGAGGAAGTAGGCTATAAACCAGTGATTGATTATATGGAGTGGAGAGTTGCCATTCTAAATTACATTGATGAGCTGGAAGTTGAAAATATTGAGACCATGCAGAAGCATAACGAGACCGATGAAGTATTTGTACTATTAAAGGGTAACTGCAAGTTATTCACGGGAGGTAATGGAGATAGCATTGGAGAAATTGATGCTATTCAGATGGAACCATTAAAGCTTTACAACGTAAAAAGAGGAGTTTGGCACACCCACACTTTGGACTTAGAGGGGAGCGTCCTGATTGTGGAGAACAGGAATACTTGTGATGATAATTCGCCGAAGTTGTTGTTATCCAAGGAGCAAAAAGAAAAATTATATCAAGTGTAAGATAAGTAGGATCTGGCAATAAACCTGGGGAAAAGTTTACGCCGAAATCAGTTGAATGAGCTATAAAAATGAGATGGAATATAATGAGGGAATATAAATAGAGGTTAGTATTTGAGTTAAATAATAAGGGAGTTAAGAGGCACCATACCGACTGTTTGGATAGTTGATGTGGTGTCTTTTTAGTGCATAAATATCTGTAATTCCAAATAGTTAAGATACTGTTATGATATGAAAAATACACTGAATATTATGTACTATTTATTGAAAGATTTGTAATTCCATGTATAATGTTATTGGTGAATATATCCAATTATCGTAGGCTTTACGAAAATATATTGGAGAGAGGAGCTTTAATATGATTAATATTATAAATGGAGAAGTCCTGTTAGAAAATATTCAGTATACTTTAAGTTTTAATACCCAAATAGATTTATTTTCTAAAACCTTTTCCCAAGAACTAATTCGAAATATTGATGACATGAAGACAGGATATAGAGGGTATTACATATGGGGAAGCATTGTTGATAAGGAAGAGGTAATTTTGTTAGCCTTATGTTTTAATCCTTCCAACCATCTTGGAACTATAACAATTTATCCTTTTATTACACCGGTTACAAATTTCGATGACAGGGATATCGACTGGTCAAAGGATAAACTATTATGTGATAAATCTTTCAGCGACGATTGGTTAAAAAGGTATTTTAATCTTGAAACAGAAAATCCCTATAAATGGGGCAATATTTCATCAGTAATTGATGAGCGCTCCTGGAGCAGTTCTATTGTAATTAGATACTTATAACGTGGTTTGCTTTTCGATATTTCTTATAGCAGCAAACAATATCTTTTCAGAGGAATGATCCTCTGTTTCAAATGCAATGATCTGACTATTCTTCAGCAGACTGGCACTTTTAAGAGCAATTTCAAAAGGAATTAACTCATCACTTTTGCTTTGGTAAAGGAATACCTTATTCGTAATGGTTTCCGCATCAAAACCCCAGTATTTATACTGCAAAGTAGTTGAGTATCCAATACCATACCAATTGGGATTAACGTATTTTTCAAATACCACATCCATTGTCTCTCCGCATTCCGCATCCTGCCAGCCCTTTTTCTTTTCCTGTGCTGCCATTGCTTTTAATCCATATTTACCAATAAACCCAGCAGGAAGATATTTGGATAAAGAGAACATGAATTTATCTGTTTTAGAGTTCATATGAAAAATGGACTTGTTATTAACAAGTGGAATACCACTGCAAATATGTACATGGTTAACTAAGTCAGGATACGCAGCAGCTAATGCATAACAATAGGGTGCGCCAGCAGATAGTCCTAAAACATCAAAGCTCTGCAGTTGCAGTTTTGTAATAAGATCCCTTAAGACAAGGGCATATTCATAGATGTTCTTGTATTGCAGTCGGGTGGAAGAACCATAACCAGGCCGTAATATAACAATAACATATAAGTTAAGTTCAGATATCAGGTCGGAGAGCTCCTTGGAAAAGGGCATAGGGACAGAGCCGTGCATATAGAGTACAGGATATCCAGTTTCCTTACCGTAGGTATAGTATTCGATTTTAAAGTTATGAGCATCTTTATAAATAATAGGTTTGTCTACGGGCATATTTATCTCCTTTGTTGCAGCTGAGAATTCTACGAGTGTAATTGTTCATCTTTCAAAGAAAGAAAACAATAATAGAAAACAATAATAGAATACTGTTAGATTTATCTAACTTGTAAATCTAATTATAAACAATGTCACTAAAAAAGCAAGAAGAAAAATGGAAATACTCTGTAATAGAGATTAATTGCTATGACTGGCAATGTGCTTCTTTATTGCATCAAAGCTCTCTTGGCTAATCACATGTTCCATTTTGCAGGCATCTTCCAGAGCAATTTTCTCATCAACGCCTAGTTTCACTAACCAGGAAGATAAGGCCTTATGCCTTTCGTAGATCATTTCTGCAATTTCTCTACCTGCTGTGGTTAAATTAATATAACCAGCATCCGTGACAGTTATATAATTCTTTTCCCTAAGGTTCTTCATAGCAACACTCACACTGGACTTTTTAAATCCCAGTTCGTTTGCAACATCAACTGACCGAACTACCGGCAAGTTCTGACCTAATACAAGTATGGTTTCTAAATAGTTCTCAACAGATTCATTCATCCAGCTAACCTTCCATTCTTACGGGACTTTAAAAGCCTGATTTGTTAAATTAACTTATCTTATAAATTACTTCAATTTTTTATCTTAGTAAATTTATAAGATACTCAGGAGCCTGTTAAATTTTGCACTTTGTACTTTTCCAGTATAGCATAATCATATTTTGTTTTCAAATTTTGCGTAGTAAAAACACGATGTAAATGATAATGATTGGAAATATTATTCTTGACACCTCCAAATGGTTAGTCTAAACTAACTCTTGGAGGAGGATGGGAGGATGGAATACAATAAAGAATTTGTTGATGTGTCACAGTTTGGGTTAAAGGAAACAAAGCGGTCAGAAAGTGCAGTACTTTATGAGATAGCGAATGAGAATGGCATTGGCAGCATGATGGTCTGTTCGATCTTTCCTGGTGTGGATATCTATTATAATGACTATAAGACTGAGCATCATTTCTCCGGAAAGTTTAAGCTGAACCGTTATTTCCAACTAAGCTACAGCCATGAAGGAGTTTATGAAGTTGAGTGGAAAAGCAATCATTTCTTCAGTATCGGTCAGGGCGAATTATTAGCATTTCATAATATCTATGAATCCGTCTGTTCGAGATTCCCTCTTGGTGTATTCAAAGGCTTTGGAATTATCTTTGATCTGGAGCTTATTGAGAAATCTAAACGGAATATTTTTAAGGACTTTTCCATCAATATTGCCACCCTGGTTAATACACTCTGCTTTAACAACAATATCTTTGTTCTTCGTGGAAATAATACGATAAAGAATATTTTAGAAGAAATCTATCAGTCCGATCCTATGAATGAGATGCCCTATATTAGAATAAAGGTCTTAGAATTATTATACTTACTATCAACGGATAAAAATATAGAGTTTTGCTATTGCAGAAGCTATTACGAAAAGAAAACAGTTCAGAAAATCAGAGCAATTAAAGAGGAATTAACCAGTGATTTGTCCTGTCGTATTACTCTGGAACAGCTGGCAGATAAACATGAGATATCGCTTACTATGTTAAAGACCGGATTTAAAAACATCTATGGAACCTCGCCTTACGAATTCTTGAGAACAAGAAGAATGGAATATGCAGCCTTGTTAATTAAAGATGGATCCTATCGAATGAATGAGGTTGCGGCTATGGTGGGCTATCAAAATGCCAGCAAATTTGCTGGAGCCTTTCGTACTGTAATTGGAATGAATCCGAAGGAATATGCAAAATAAGAATTGTCCTACCCTTTTGGAGCATTTTTGAACAGATGGAGTAGAATTAAATAGGAAAAAATTATAAAATAGCCATAAGTTAGAATTAACTAACTTATGGCTATTTATAAAAAAAGCAGCAAAATAGGCAACATAAGTTTTAATATATTTTGTTGGACAAAGAAAGGTGAGTGGTTATGGAACAAAAAATTGGGAAGAAGAAAGAACCGAAAAAAGGCATGGGAAGGTTAATGGAATTGGCGGCTACAAAGAAACCGTTGATGATATCTTCAGTTATCTTATCTGCACTATCCTCAATTGCATCATTTATACCATACATAATGATGTTTTATATTATACGTGAGATTATCTTAGTGTACCCAGAGTATAGCAATCTCGACACAGCAAAAGTCATTACCTATGGATGGTTAGGTTTTGGGGGAATTATTGTTAACATTCTTTTGTATTTTGCGGCACTGATGTGTTCCCATTTGGCGGCTTTTGGTACGCTTTATGAGCTGAAGATTAATTTTGCATCCCATCTGGCTAAGGTGCCGTTAGGCTTTCATGTGATTGTTGGAAGCGGCAAATTAAGAAAGATTATGGATGATAATATTGAGAAGATAGAGGGATTTATTGCACATATGCTGCCTGATTTAGTAGCATCCTTCGTTGCACCGATTGTTATGTTGGTAATTTTGCTGTCGGTGGATTTTCGCTTTGGTCTGGCGGCTATCCTGGGGATAATTATTGCGTTTATCATTGAATTCATTGCTTATGGAAATGATGGCGCAAAGAATATGATGAAAAATTATCAGAATTCATTGGAAGAAATGAATAATGCTTCTGTTGAATATATCCGTGGAATTTCAGTCGTTAAGGCATTTAAGCAGACCGTCTATTCCTTTCGCAGGCTTCATGATACCATCACGAACTATACGAAAATAGTAATTCCCTACACCTTAAGCTGGGAAAACTACATGTCTGGGTTCATTACAGTTATTAATAATATTTATTTATTCTTGTTACCGGTGGGTATCCTCATTGGCAGTAATACAAAGGATTATAAGGAATTTTCGGTAACCTTTATGTTCTATATCCTTTTTGTTCCGTCCATTGCATCAATTATGTTAAAAATTATGTATGTGAATACAAAGAGCATGCAGATTATCAGCGGTGTGGATCGAATGGATGAGGTGCTTGAGAAGCCGGTATTGCCACAACCGGAGATTGGCGAAAAGGTTAATCGATTTGATATCCAGTTTGATAAAGTGTCTTTCCGTTATCAGGAGGATAGTGAGGCGATATCTGCGGTTTCCTTCCAGGCAAAGCAAGGAGAAATTACAGCTATTGTAGGTCCCTCCGGCGGGGGAAAGAGCACCATCGCTCATTTAATTCCAAGATTCTTTGATGTTACCGATGGGGAAATTAAAATTGGAGGTGTAGATATTCGAAAAATGAACACGGAATATCTTATGCAGCAGGTGAGCTTTGTCTTTCAAGATGTTTTCTTGTTCAAACAAAGTATTATGGAGAATATTCGAATGGGTAATCCATTGGCTACAGATGACGAGGTCATGAAGGCAGCCAAAGCAGCACAGTGCCATGACTTTATTGTAAAATTACCAAAGGGTTACCAGACCGTAATCCAAAGTGAAGGAGTATATCTGTCCGGTGGTGAAAAGCAGCGTATTGCAATCGCCAGAGCCATTGTAAAAGCTGCACCGATCATTATACTTGATGAAGCCACTGCCTTTGCTGACCCTGAAAATGAATATTTAATTCAACGTGCTTTTGAGAAGTTGATTAAGGAAAAGACAGTTATTATGATTGCGCATCGCCTTTCTACAATTAAGAATGCTGACAAAATTCTTGTGATGGATAAGGGAACACTGATTGAACAAGGAACACATAAGGAATTAGTTGAACTGCAGGGCAAATATTATAGTATGTGGGAGCTATATACCAGATCCATCAGCTGGAAAATGGATAGAAGCGAGGTGAAAGCAAATGCGTAAATTACAATCAATGTTAATGTTGACGGACAAGGGATATGAGGATTTGAAAAAAGCAATATTTGCATGTACGATTACGAATTTGTCACTGATGTTTCCCTTTGGTATCAGTATTCAGGTTTTTAGCGAAATATTAAAGCCGTTTATGGGTGAAAGTATCTCCTGGACCAGAATGTGGATCTATTTTGGACTTGGAATTGCAGCTGCTTTCCTTGTATTTTTGGCAAGTAAAAATGATTATAAGAAAACTTATGTTACGTCCTATATAGAAGCGGAAAATACAAGGACAAAAGTTGCAGAGCATGTGCGCAGGCTGCCCATGAGTTTCTTTAATTCAAAGAATTTATCCGAGGTAACAACGAACATCATGGATGACTGTGCAAATACAGAGCATGTCATGAGTCATATTATTCCACAACTATTAGCGAATGGTATCTCTGTAACCTTGATATGTGCTATGCTTGCTATCTTTGATTGGAGATTAGCGCTCGCAACCTTCTGTACGGTACCTGTTTCTCTACTCATAATTGTTGGCAGCAGGAAGCGTCAGGAAAAGCTTAGTACGAAGCAGATTGCCTCTAAACTAAAGGCTACGGATCAAGTTCAGGAATATTTGGACGGTATTAAGGTAATTAAGGCTTGTGGCTTGGAGGGTTCAAAGTTTGATGTTTTAAGTAACGCCTTAAAGAACTTGATGAAAATGGCAATCCGAATGGAGTTTGGCACAGGTGTACTTGTAACCGGAGCACAGATGATATTACAGGCTGGGACCGGACTGACGGTATTCTTAGGAACCTATTTGTTAACCCAGGGAAGTATTGAAATTATCCCGCTCTTAATGTTCTTTCTGATTGTTGTAAGAATTTATGGGCCAATTCTAACAATACTCACCCTTCTTCCAGAGTTGTTTTATATGCAGCAGGCTACAAAACGAATGCGCACCTTATTAAATACAAAGATTATGGAAGGTGATGAAGCTACCGAGTTAAAGGATTATAATATCAAATTTAACCAAGTTTCCTTCCGATATCGAGAGAATAATAATCCAGAGGATGCTGTAATCAAGGACATGACCTTGTCCATACCGGTAAATGGAATTACAGCTCTTGTTGGTCCTTCCGGCTGCGGGAAAAGTACAATTACGAAGTTAATCGCAAGATTCTGGGATGTAAATGAAGGTAACATCACAATCGGCGGCATAGATATTAAGACCATTGATCCAGAACATTTAATGAGTTATATGTCCTTCGTATTTCAGGATGTGGTTCTGTTTAATGACACGGTATATAACAACATAAAAATCGGTAATCTGAAGGCAACTGAGAAAGAAGTGATGGAAGCTGCAAAGGCCGCATGCTGCGATGAGTTTGTGAATAACCTGCCACAGGGTTACCATACTGTCCTTGGTGAAAATGGCAATACCTTATCCGGTGGTGAGCGTCAGAGAATTTCCATTGCAAGAGCCTTGTTAAAGGATGCACCAATTGTATTATTGGATGAAGCAACTGCATCACTTGACCCTGAAAATGAAGTATTAATTCAACAGGCAATTACCAGATTAATTAAAGGAAAAACAGTAGTCGTTATCGCTCATCGTCTTCGAACTGTTGTCGGAGCAGATAAAATTGTTGTACTTGAGGAAGGGGAATTGGTGGAAGAAGGTACGCATGAGGAATTAATAGAGAATAAGGGATTATATTCTAAACTCTATCACATACAACAGGAAAGCCTGGGCTGGAGTGTTTGAAAATAATATGCCATATACCTCAATAGGGTTATTATAGCCAGTAAAACCAGCTGTTTATCAGAGCTTGCTTGTATTAATATTAGTTACCAGGAATAATGAAGCTACAAAGTTGCAGATTTCATTATTCCTGGTATTTTTATAAGGAAATGTGAAATACTTTTACTGGTACAAGAATATCATAGAAAAACTTGAATTATTTTCTTGACAAACTTTTTACAATATTATATAGTAATAACAGTAATTATTACTATTATTAAAAATAATAAAATTAAAAATTTGGAGGTCAAAATTATGTCATTAATCGGAACAGAAGTAAAAGAATTCACAGCACAGGCATTTCAGAATGGAAAGTTCTTAACAGTTACACAGGAAAACTTTAAAGGTAAGTGGAGTGTGGTTTGTTTCTACCCAGCAGATTTTACCTTCGTTTGTCCTACAGAATTAGAAGATTTACAGAACGAATATGAAACTCTGAAATCACTTGGTGTTGAAGTATATTCTGTTTCTACAGATACACATTTTACACATAAAGCATGGCATGACCATTCAGAAGCAATTAAGAAGATCACTTACATTATGATTGGTGATCCTTCCCATACAATTTCCCGTAACTTTGATGTATTAATTGAAGCAGATGGTCTTGCAGATCGTGGTACCTTTATTATTGATCCAGATGGTAAAATTCAATCAGCAGAAATCAATGCCGGTAATATCGGTCGTGATGCGAGCATCCTTGTTAATAAGATCAAAGCAGCACAATATGTAAGAAATAACCCAGGCGAAGTTTGCCCTGCTAAGTGGAAAGAAGGCGGAACAACTCTTAAGCCAAGCCTTGACCTCGTAGGTAAGATCTAAGTTGAAATAAAGCTGTAATAACTTTAAATAAAGTGAGATTTGAGAGTTTAATTCGCTTAGATTTAATAAATATTTATTTTACAAAAGCCCATAGGAAAGAGTCTGTCAGCAGGCTCTTTCGTTATATGATAGAATGGCATAGGTTGCCATATTATGGAGGATTATAATGATATTGGATGCAGATATTAAAGGACAGTTGGCTAGTTATCTGGAGCTTATGGAAAGTGATATACTGATAAAAGTCAGTGTTGGAGATGACAGTGTTTCAAAGGAAATGTCAGAGCTAATTGATGAAATTGTAGCAATGACTACAAAGATTAAGAGAGAAAATACAACGCTAACAAGAACTCCTAGTTTTAGCGTAAACCGCCTCAACGATGATACAGGTGTAACCTTTGCAGGTATTCCTTTAGGACATGAATTCACTTCTTTGGTATTAGCGCTTTTACAGGTAAGTGGAAGAGCACCAAAGGTTGAGGAAAAATTAATTGATCAGGTTAAAAAAATAAAAGGGGAATACCATTTTGAAACATATATCAGTTTAAGCTGCCATAACTGCCCTGAGGTAGTACAGGCACTTAACTTAATGAGTATATTAAATCCTGGGATTACACATACCATGATTGATGGAGCTGCTTTTAAAACAGAAGTGGAAAGTAAAAATGTCATGGCAGTACCATCCATTTACTTAAACGGAGAGTTCTTTGGAAGTGGTAGAATGGTACTGGAAGAGATTCTTGCGAAACTTGGAACTGTTCCCGATGCAGCAGAATTTGAAGAAAAGGCACCTTTTGATGTTCTTGTCATTGGTGGCGGTCCATCCGGTGCCAGTGCAGCTATCTATGCCGCACGTAAAGGTATTCGTACCGGTATTGTTGCAGAACGTTTTGGCGGTCAGGTAAGAGATACCTTAGGAATTGAGAACTTCATCGGCACAAAGTATACTCAGGGTCCTAAACTTGCAGATAGCCTTGAAGAACACGTAAAAGATTATGATGTGGATGTTATGAGCTTACAAAGAGCAAAACGTCTGGAGAAGAAGGAACTTATTGAAGTTGAGCTTGAGAATGGTGCAATCTTAAAAAGTAAGACGGTAATCATTTCTACTGGTGCTCGCTGGCGTAATGTTGGTGTACCTGGGGAAGCAGAATTTAAGAATAAAGGCGTGGCGTACTGTCCTCATTGTGACGGACCACTATTCAAAGATAAAGATGTTGCAGTAATTGGAGGAGGAAACTCCGGAATTGAAGCAGCAATCGATCTTGCCGGAGTAGTTAAGCATGTTACCGTGCTTGAATTCATGCCAGAGCTAAAGGCAGATGCAGTACTTCAGGAAAGACTTTACAGCTTACCAAATGTAACAGTGTATAAGAATGTTCAGACAAAGGAAATCACCGGGACTGATAAAGTTAACGGTATCACTTTTGCAGACAGGGCAACCAGTGAAGAACAGCATGTAGAGTTACAGGGAGTATTTGTTCAGATTGGCCTTGTGGCAAGCACGGAGTGGCTGGGTGATGCCGTAGAGCGTAACCGTATGGGTGAAATTCTTATCGATACACATAATGCAACCAGTCTCCCAGGTGTTTTTGCAGCTGGAGACTGTACTAACAGCCCTTATAAGCAGATTATCATTTCCATGGGTTCAGGTGCAAATGCAGCCCTAAGTGCTTTTGATTACCTAATAAGAAATTAAGCTTACTTCGTAAATATCCCATAAATAACAGCCTCTCCTTTTCTATAAAGATATCAAATAGATAACTTTATAGAAAAGGGGAGGCTGTTTCGGTTCATGGCAAGTGAAACATTTTATTTTCATCCGGTTTGTTACTTGCGAATATTATTTTAAAAATATATAATAAAAGAATGATTAAAAGTATTGCTCAAATTAATAAATGAGATGAATATGAGTTTAGAGGTAATTGCAATGAAAAAGATTATGATTTACATACAACCTTATATTCCGCGCATGATGTTTGGATTTATCATAAAGGTGCTCGGAACCTTTATGGATCTGGGTTTGCCTTGGGTATTAGCGTTTATTATTGATAATATCATACCGGAGAAAAGAGTCTCTTTAATTTTGTGGTGGGGCTTAGTTATGCTAGGATTATCTGCTGGCGCAAGAACCTTTAACGTAATTGCAAACAGAATGGCATCTAAAGTAGCCAGAAATACAGTGGAAGTGCTTCGGCATGATTTGTTTCAAAAGATACTTAGTCTTTCCGGAAATCAAATGGATTATTTCACAATACCCTCTCTGGAGTCCCGAATGACGTCGGATACCTATAACATACACAATATGATTGGAATGATACAGAGGCTTGGCGTAAGAGCTCCAATCATATTAATCGGCGGAGTTATAATTACCTTTACGCTTGAGCCAGTTCTTGCATTAGTATTAATCGGTATATTACCGTGTCTTGCAATCGTGGTCTACTACGTTTCTAAAAAGGGAATTCCCCTATACAGCCAGGTACAAAAATTGACGGATAAAATGATAAGGGTGGTCAGGGAAAATATAACGGGCATCCGCGTAATAAAAGCTCTTTCCAAGACAAAATATGAAAAGGAGCGCTTTACGCATATTAACGGTGAGGTTTCAGAAGAGGAGCGCAGGGCTGGTACCATTATGGCGGTTACCAACCCTATCATGAATGCTATTTTAAATCTTGGCCTGACATTAGTTGTAGTTGCAGGGGCATATCGCGTTAATCTGGGTGCTTCCCAGCCGGGTAAAATCGTTGCGTTTCTTTCTTATTTTACAATTATGCTGCAGGCAGTTATGGCAATTACCAGAATCTTTGTAGTGTTCTCCAAAGCAAGTGCTTCTGCAGAAAGAATAGCGCAAGTATTAGATGCCGAGGAGGATTTGCAGGTTGAACAGCTTAGGACGGTAAAACCGGAATATCATATTTTGTTTGATAAAGTCTGCTTTTCCTATGCGGATGAGCCTTGTCTTACAGATATCAGCTTTGGGCTGAAAAAGGGTGAAAGTCTTGGTATCATTGGTTCCACAGGTTCAGGTAAAACCACCTTGGTTAATCTTTTAATGCGCTTTTATGATGTCACCAGTGGTGATATCAACATTGATGGAAAGAATGTAAAGAGCTTTGATAAACAGGAATTGCGGCATAAGTTTGGAGTTGTTTTTCAAAACGATGTTCTATTTGCAGATAAAATCTATGAAAACATAAGCATAGGAAGAAATCTTACGGAGGATGCCGTTTGGGATGCTGCAAGATATGCTCAGGCAGAGGCATTTATTGAGGAGCTAGACAGTGATATTGATTTTAAACTAGCCATTAAAGGAAGTAATTTAAGTGGCGGTCAAAAACAGCGATTATTGGTAGCCAGAGCCTTAGCGGGCAACCCGGAAATATTAATTCTGGATGATTCCTCCAGTGCATTGGATTATCGAACGGACTCACTGCTTCGAAAAGCAATCAGAGAGCACTATCAGGATACAACGACCATAGTGATTGCACAAAGAATTAGTTCGGTCATGAAATCGGACCATATTCTTGTTATCGAGGAAGGGCATATTGCTGGCTATGGGACTCATGAAGAATTACTCGAAAATTGCAGCGTTTATCATGAGATTTACCAATCTCAATTAATGTAGTAGGTTTTACCATGTAATGTAGCTAATAAACAAATTAAAAATATAACCAGTACATTTTGTGATTTTAATAGAGAAACGAGGTGCTGTATGGCCGGTATAACAAATTCCACAATGGGAAAAGCAAAAATGAGTGAAAAAACGGATAAACCTAAGAATACCAAGCTGGTTTTAAAACGTTTGTGGACCTACATTTTTCATTATAAATTGCTGCTGGCACTGGCTGTTTTCCTTACTATTGCCAGCAATCTATTGGCGTTGCTGGGTCCAATGCTGTCGGGCTATGCAATTGATGCAATTCAGCCCGGAAAGGGATTGGTTGTATTTCAGAAAGTATTTTATTATGCTGCCTGGATGGTGGTATTTTATGTATTATCCTCTGCGCTATCCTATGTGTTATCCATTTTAATGATACGGTTCAGTCAGAAAATTGTACGAAAAATGAGAGAGGATCTGTTCACGAAATTGGTGGACCTGCCGGTGGGATATTTTGACCGGCATCCGGCAGGAGATATTATTAGCAGGATATCGTATGATATTGATACGGTGAATACATCACTGTCCACCGATGTGGTCCAGATTGCTGCCAGTGTTATAACCATTATAGGTTCCCTGATTATGATGATTATCATTTCTCCGGTGCTGGTATTGGTAATGTTAGTTACAATACCGCTATCTCTTTTTTATACCCGTTATATGGCAAATAAAGTTCGTCCGCTTTATCGAAGACGTTCTGCAAAGCTGGGTGAAATGAATGGTTTTGTTGAGGAAATGGTATCCGGACAGAAGACCATCAAGGCATATGCAGCAGAGGATTCGGTTATGGTACGATTTGATAAGATTAATACCGAGACTGTAGACGCTTATTATGACACCGAATATTATGGTAGTATGACAGGACCTACCGTAAATGCAATTAATAATTTATCATTATCCTTAATCACGGTATTTGGTGCAATACTGTATTTATATAACATGATGTCACTGGGCAATATCTCATCCTTTGTTCAGTATTCCAGAAAATTCTCCGGGCCAATTAACGAAGCTGCTAACATCATCAGTGAACTTCAATCGGCAGCGGCGGCGGCAGAACGGGTATTTCGATTAATGGACGAAGCAGCGGAAGTAAAGGATAGAGAGGAAGCCGTGGAGCTAAAGGACGTTACAGGAGAGATACATTTAGAGAATGTTTCTTTTGGTTATCTGCCGGAAAAAGTAATTATCAGGAATTTATTCTTACATGCCAGACCGGGCAGCCTTACAGCGATTGTTGGTCCAACTGGAGCGGGAAAAACTACAATTATCAATTTATTAATGCGGTTCTATGATGTCTGGAACGGCGGCATATTTATCGATGGAAAAGAAACCAGAGACCTGACCAGAGATAGTTTACGAAAAGCTTATGCTATGGTGCTTCAAGATACCTGGCTGTTTCAAGGAAGTATTTTTGATAATATTGCCTATGGAAAAGAGAATGCTACGATGGAGGAGGTTATCGAGGCAGCAAAGATGGCTGGAATTCATTCCTTTATAAAAAGGCTTCCGGAAGGGTATTATACCATTGTCAATGAGGACGGTATGAATATTTCAAAGGGACAGAAACAACTTTTAACTATTGCAAGAGCGATGCTGCTGGATGCCAAGATGCTGATACTTGATGAAGCAACCTCTAATGTGGATACCAGAACCGAAATCAATATTCAGACGGCAATGAGAAGACTGATGGAGAAGAAGACCTGCTTTGTCATCGCACATCGGCTTTCTACCATACAAGGAGCGGATAACATCTTGGTGGTAGATCAGGGAAATGTGGTGGAACAGGGAACTCACAAAGAATTAATGGAAAAGAAGGGCTTCTACTATAGATTATATAATTCCCAGTTTGAATAACGAAAAGAGATAGACAATTACTCTTTTATATTTTATAGGAAGATATTTGTGCCAGTTTATACTGGCACTTTTTTTATTCTTTTTTACTTCTATAAAGAAGACCTTGCAGTGTTAAAGGGAAATATTACATCAATAACAGGCTCTTAACTGGACTTAATAATAAAAAGAGTTAATAAATAGGTTAAAAATAGTATGTTGTAATACTTTTATTCCATAAAATGTATATATTGTTATAGAAAATTCAAGATTTAAGAGCAAAATAGTAAAAAATTTGTGCCTAAATTAAAGAAGCGAAGAAGGGAAATAATTAACTTAATTAATATATAAATTATTTAAATGACTAAAAAATAGCAAAATCAATATAATACACCTATAAAAATTTTAAAATTACAGCTATTTAATTAAAAGACTTAATAAAAAGCATTGACATGGAATAGAATAGACGATATAATTAAGGCAATTAAAAAATACGGAGGTAAACATTATGAGAAAAGCATTTATATGTCCCACAAAATATGTTCAAGGTGAAAATGAGATTTTAAATTTAGGGTATTTTGTTAAAACATTTGGAACTTCGGCATTGTTAATTGCACATCCGGATGATGTAAACCGTGTAAAAGAGAAGCTGGATGCAACTGCAAAAGAATTTGGAGTTACCTTTATAGAAAGTGGTTTTCGAGGGGAATGCTCCAGACAGGAAGTTGCCAGATTGCAGGAGTTGGCGAAGCAGCAGAACTGTAACTGTACCATTGGTCTTGGCGGAGGAAAAGCAATCGATACGGCGAAATGTGTAGCAGAAGGCGAAGCGCTTATAATTGTACCTACCATCGCTGCAACGGATGCACCTACCAGTCACTCTGCGGTGTTATATACCCCGGAAGGCGCTTTTGATGACTATGCTTATTTTAAGCAAAGCCCCAGCGTAGTGTTGATTGACACTGTAGTTATTGCGAAAGCGCCCACCCGTTTCTTAGTATCCGGTATGGGTGATGCTTTATCTACTTATTTCGAAGCAAGAGCAACTTCAAGATCTTATTCCAATGTAAATGCAGGACTTCCCTGTGGGTTCAGAGAAGGTGTGTGCGGACCGGCAAAAGGTACAAACACTGCTATGGCACTGGCTGCTCTTTGCTACCAGACCTTATTGGCAGATGGTGTAAAGGCAAAAGCTGCTTCGGATACCAATCAGGTAACCCAGGCATTGGAGAATATTATTGAAGCAAATATCCTTCTCTCCGGACTTGGTTTTGAGAGTGGCGGTCTTGCCGGTGCTCATGCCATCCACGATGGACTAACCATCTTAGAAGGAACTCATAAATACTTCCACGGAGAAAAGGTGGCATTTGGAACCCTTGCGCAGCTGGTGCTGGAAAATGCTCCAACAGAGGAACTTCATCAGGTATTAGATTTCTGTTTGAGTGTTGGACTTCCAGTATGTTTAGAAGATATCGGTGTAACTGAAATCACAGACAAAGAAGTATTTGAAGTAGCACAGAAAGCGTGTATTCCGGAGGAATCCATTCATGCAATGCCCTTCCCGGTTACGGTGGAAGCAGTTGCGGCAGCTATCGTAGCGGCTGATCGCCTTGGTTTGGCTTACAAAAAAGGAAGAGGTGCCAAGTAGTGAAAAAGATAATCAATAAGCCTGAAACAATGGTAATTGAAATGTGTAACGGCATAGCTATGACTCACCCGGAACTAAAATTCAATGCGAAATATAAAATAGTACATAAAAAGACCATAGATAGCGAAAAAGTAAGTCTGATCAGCGGCGGTGGCAGCGGACATGAACCGGCACATGCAGGCTTTGTGGGAAAAGGAATGCTGGATGCTGCGGTTTGCGGTGATGTATTCGCTTCCCCTTCACAGATACAGGTGTATCAGGCCATCAAAGAAACCGCAAGTGACAAAGGTACTCTGCTCATTATAAAAAACTACAGCGGTGACATGATGAACTTCAAAAATGCGGCACATCTGGCTGCGGAAGACGGCATAAGGGTTGATTATGTTAAAGTGGATGATGACATAGCAGTAAAGGACAGCTTATATACCGTAGGACGCCGAGGCGTGGCGGGAACGGTGCTGGTACATAAAATAGCTGGAGCTGCAGCGCAGCAGGGAATGGAACTTGCACAAGTAAAAGCGGTGGCAGAGAAAGTGATTGCCAATGTAAGAAGTATCGGATTTGCATTTTCTTCCTGTACGGTGCCGGCGAAGGGAACCCCAACCTTTGAACTGGGGGAAGATGAAATGGAATACGGAGTTGGTATTCACGGAGAACCAGGAATCCAGAGAGAAAAGCTTGTAAGTGCAGATGAACTGGCAAAGAGAATGGTAGAAGGCCTTTTGGAAGACTTGAAAGTAAAAGAGGGAGAAGAAACAGCCCTTCTGATCAATGGTTTTGGTGGCAGTCCCTTACAGGAACTCTACCTCTTAAACAACGCAGTACGCAGAGAACTGGATAAGTGTAAGGTAACTGTGGCAAGGGTATTTGTAGGCAACTACATGACCAGTATTGATATGGCAGGCGCTTCGGTTTCCATCCTTCGTCTGGATGACCAATTAAAAGACCTTTTATCACAACCCTGCGATACACCGGCGTTCCATATCGGAGGACCTGTGGAAACGATTCCGTATGTCGATGTGGCGGCAGACAACGAGGAGTCCAGAGAAGTTTCTTATACGTTAGAGACTCTCTCGGAATATGCAGTAATTAAAGACGAAAAACTTACCCTCAACAACATGATATATATTGTTGACAAGATGAGTGAAAGTATTATAAAGAATGAAATCCCCTTCTGTGAGCTTGACTCCCATGCGGGCGATGGTGACTTTGGCATGAGTGTGGCAAAGGGCTTCAAACAGCTAAAGCGAGAATGGAAAGAGATATTAGAGAACAACACAGAGAGTATTGGTTCCTTCTTGGAGGCTTGCTCCCTGGTTATCATGGAATACTGCGGAGGAGCGTCGGGTCCGATTTGGGGATCTGCATTTCGTTCAGCAGGAAAAATGGCAGGAGATAAGACTGAATTAAAGGCAGCGGATTTTGCTGACCTGATGCAGGCGGCAGTGAAGGGAATCCAGTCAACCGGAGAACGTTCCTTTGGGCGTGGTGCGGTAGTAGGTGATAAGACCTTAATTGATGCATTGGTTCCTTGTGCAGACACCTGGAGCAAGCTGGCGGGAAGCAAAACGGTAAAAGAAATCTTTACAGAGGGAGCCAAAGCTGCGGTAGAAGGAGCGAAAGCCACCGAAAGAATCGTTGCACGAATGGGAAGAGCTGGTACTGTAGGAGAGAGAAGTCTTGGATATCCGGATGCCGGCGCACATGGGCTGGGAGTAATCTTTACAGAGATAGCACAATCCCTGAAATAGAAACTGTATAAGGAGAGCTGCCGAAAAATAGCCAGGGGTTCCCGGCAGCTCTCTACCATTATAAAGGAGATGAAGTATGAATCAATCATTTAGTTATTTCATGCCAACAAGAGTGAGTTATTATGCCGGAGCGTCCAAACATGCAGCCGATTTTATTGAGGGTTCCAGTGTTTTAATTATATCGGACCCATTTCTATATAAAACCGGAGTGGCAGAAGCAATAGGCAGCAGCATGAGCGGTAAGAAAGTTACCTACTATAATGAAATAGAACCAAACCCTTCTTGTGAAAGTGTTGATAAAGTGACAGCAGCGGCACGTGAAGCAAAGGCAGACTGCATTGTCGGATTAGGTGGGGGGAGTGCCTTGGATGTGGCTAAAATTGTGGCATGTCTGGTAGATGCTGACGGAAGTATTTATGACTATTATGCGGGAGGCAGCAAGACCTTATCCCATAGAAAAGCAAAATTGATTTGTATTCCTACTACCGCAGGAACTGGTAGCGAGGTTACAAATGTTGGTGTTTATACCAACAGTAAAGCTGGAATTAAAATGCCAATGGTAACGGATGAGTTTTGGGCGGATGTAGCAATTATTGACCCGGAATTAACCTATACTCTTCCTGCATCGGTAACAGCTTCTACAGGTATGGATGCATTCTGTCATGCTATTGAAGCTTATTGGAATAAACAGAGCCAGCCTATTTGTGATATGTTGGCAATGGGAGCGCTAAAAGCTATTTTAGAAAATATTAAGACGGCTTATGAAGAACCGGGGAATCAAGAGGCTAGAGGAGCTATGCAGGTTGCCAGTCTGATTGCCGGAATGGCGTTTAGCCAAACCAGAACAACTGGAATTCATGCAATTAGTTTTCCTTTAACCACAGAATTTGGTGCAAGTCATGGCACAGCATGTTCGATTACGCTGCCAGCGTTTATACGTATCAGTGAACAGGGTGAGCCGGAAAAAATGAGATATCTTGCAGCGTTTTTAGGATATAGAAGTGTTGCAGAGTTGGCAGATGCAGTGGAAGCACTTATGGTATCAATGAAAATGCCGGTACGCTTAAGTGAGATTGGCGTGAAAGAAACGGATTTGGAGCACATTACTGAGGTTGGTCTTAAAGCGGCTATTATTCAACTTACACCTGCGCAGATGAACAAAGATACAGTATATAATCTCTTGAAATCTATTTTGTAGGAGGGAGGTACCTGATGGAGAAAATTTCTGTATTAGAAGAAAAGGCAAAAGAGATACGTAAATTAACACTTGAGTCAATAGGAAAGCTGGGAGTAGGACATATTGGAGGGGCATTAACCTTATGTGAAGTGCTTTCTGTCTTATATTTTGATTGTTTAAAGGTTGACCCTAAGGATTCTAAAAAGGCAGACAGGGACAGATTCGTTCTATCGAAAGGACATGGAGGACCGGCTTTATATGCAACGCTTGCTTTGAAAGGGTTTATTGATAAAGCAGAACTGGATACGTTAAATCGTCCTGGAACCAGACTTCCAAGTCACTGTGATATGAAACTCACCAACGGAATTGATATGTCTACCGGATCGCTGGGACAGGGTTTTTCTGCGGCAGTCGGTATGGCGATTGTGGGTAAGAAGGATAAGCTTCCGATTACCGTCTATTCGATAATTGGAGATGGCGAAAGTCAGGAAGGTCAGATCTGGGAGGCTGCGATGGCGGCAGGCAGCCGTCAGTTGGATAATTTTATTGCATTTACTGATTATAATAAAATGCAAATTGACGGATATACCGAAGAAGTTAACGGGCTGGAACCCCTGGATAAAAAGTGGGAAGCCTTTGGATGGCATGTTCAAAGCGTGGATGGACATAGCGTGGAAGCGATTCAAAAAGCGGTGGATAACGCGAAGAAAATTAAAGGAAAACCATCCATGATTATTTTGGACACAATTAAGGGTAAGGGTGGATATTTCTGTGAAAATAAAGTGACCTCCCACAACATGCCGATTAGTGAAGCTGAATGGAAGATGGCAGTTGAACTTTTGGATAAGGAGGAAAACTAAATGGTATTGGAAGATAGATGGCTAAGAGAAACCTATGTGGATTTGCTGCTGGAGTATGCTGGAAAAGATGACCGTATCTGTCTGGTGGAAGCTGATCTTATGAGAGCTGCCGGTACACTAAGATTTAAAGAAGTGTATCCTGATAAATGTGAGGATTTGGGCGTAGCTGAAGCAAATATGATTGGTGTAGCAGCGGGAATGTCTGCCATGGGTAAAATACCCTTCACACATACATTTACCCCCTTTGCAACCAGACGTGTGTGTGACCAGGTGACTTTATCAGTGGCTTATGCGGGACTAAATATAAAGATGGTTGGCAGTGATCCTGGTGTTACGGCTGAATTAAATGGCGGAACACATATGAGTATGGAAGATGTGGCAATTATGAGGAATATCCCTGGAATGATTGTGTTTGAACCGACAGATTCTGCGCAGCTTAAGAAAGCCTTCCCTCAAATCATAGATCATTATGGTCCTGTTTATATTAGGCTTCTTCGAAGAAATGCGGTGCAAATTTTTGACGATAACTGTGAATTCCAGTTGGGTAAAGGTATTCTCTTAAAAGAAGGAAAAGATGTTACTATAGTTGCGAGCGGCATTATGACAGCAGAGGCTTTGGAAGCAGCAGAAATATTAAAGGCACAGGATATTGATGCGGAAGTTATTAATATACATACGGTAAAACCTTTGGATCAGGAAATTATTTTGAACAGTGTTAAAAAGACGAGGGCAATTGTAACGGCAGAAAACAGTACTATAATTAATGGACTTGGTAGTGCGGTGGCAGAATGTCTTAGTGAAAATTGTCCTACTATTATGGAGCGAGTTGGTGTTAAGGATCATTTTGGAGAAGTTGGTTTAACTGAATTCTTGAAAGAAAAGTATGGTCTGAAAGCAATTAATATAGTGGAAGCGGCAAAGAATGTCGTTTCAAAGAAATAGAAGCTATTGACGGGAAAGAATTCACTTGTGTTTCTTATCAAATTTGATGGTGCTTAGCACCATTATGGAGGCAAATATGAAAAAAATTATTATCGGATCTGATAAATCGGGGTTTACCTTAAAGCAGTCTATAAAAGCTCATTTGATAGAGCTGGGTTATGATATGACTGACGGCGGAACAATCAGCGAAGAGGAGCCAAAGCCTTATTATGAGGTGGCGGAAGCGGTTGGGAAAAGAATGTCAGAGCAGGAGTTTGACAAAGCAATATTGATATGCGGCACAGGAATGGGAATGGCTATCGTAGCCAATAAATTCAAAGGAGTATATGCGGCGGTTTGTGAAAATACCTATGCTGCTGAAAAAGCAAGAGCAATCAATGATGCCAATGTGTTAACCATGGGCGGCTGGATTACCGGTGAAATCGCAGGCTGTGCTATTACAGATGTATTCCTGAGCACAGAGTTTACACAGAATCTGGAAGAGTGGCGTGCTAATAATTTAAGAAAGTTCAGAGCAGAAGTAAAAAACATCGAAGCTGAAATTTACGGAGAATAGGGTAGAACGAGGCTTAAGATAGAACGAGACTTAAGATAGAACGATGCTTAAAGCAGAATGAGACTTAAACAGTATGAGGCCTAAAACAGTATGAGGCTTAGGGTAGAACAAAACTTAAGATAGAACTAGGCTTAAGATAGAACGAGGCTTAAAGCGGAACGAGACTTAAGATAGAATGAGGCTTAAAGCAGAATGAGACTTAGGGTAGAACAAAACTTAAGATAGAACGAGGCTTAAAGTAGAATGAGACTTAAAACAGTATGAGACTTAGAGTAGAACAAAACTTAGAATATAACAAGACATTTAGATAGTTTAGTGCACGAAAAGTGTACAGGAATGGAGATAAAATGAAATATTTCTTGGATAGTGCTAAATTGGATGAGATTAAATATGCCTACGAGAACTATGGGATTGATGGGGTGACCACCAATCCAAAACATATTAAGTTAAGCGGAAAGCCTTTTATGACTGTGGTAAAAGAGATTGCTGCGTGGATTAAGGAAGAGGGACTTGAGGGGATGGACAAATTCCCGGTATCCTTTGAGATTAACCCGCATATGGAAAAATGGGAAGAAATCGTTGAGGCTGCGAAGGAAGTTGCTTCTTATTCCCCGAACTATGTAATTAAGATCCCCTGTTGTGAACAAGGTTTAATTGCAGCTAGAAAATTAGAGAAGATCGGTATTCGTACCAATGTGACTTTAGTATTCTCCGCTTCACAGGCAATCCCGGTTGCAAAATTAGGAGCAAAATTTGTATCGCCTTTCGTTGGATGGAAAGAAAACAGTGGTGATAATGCCGATTATATCGCAGACATTGTTGACATCTATAAGAATACTGGTTATGAAACAGAGATTATTGTAGCTGCAGTACGTAATGGTAAACAAATAGCTGACTTTGCAGTAATGGGAGCGGATATTGTTACCTGTGGTCTTGCTGTATATCAGGAAAGCTTTGAACATCCTTTCACGACCTATGGTCTTGGAGTGTTCCGGAGTGCCTGGGATGGAACTGCGGTTGAATAGAGTGGAAGAAGATTGATTTCACTCTGAAAGACTTTTAAGGGATAGATTGTGCCGCTGTTAGCGACGGAATGGAGAAAATATGAGCGAATTCTTGGGAAGATTACATGAGACTGCAGTAAAATTTCCGATGACAGATATCTGGATGGATTCCTGCGGTGAAATAGAATTGGAATATGGACTAGAACGAGGAATTGTTGGTGCGACCAGTAATCCAATTATTGTTCTTGCTGTTATAAAAAATGAGATGGCAATTTGGGAGCCGCGAATTAAAGCACTTATTAAAGAGCATAGCGGTGCCACCGAGGATGAGATTGCCTGGGAATTGATTTATGAAATGGGTACATTACGTTCAAAGAAATTACTGCCTGTATTTGAAAAATATCAGGGACTCAAAGGCAGACTGTCAGTTCAGACCAATGCAAAATATTATAGAAGCTGGGAAAAAATGCTGGAGCAGGCAATCAAAATTAATAGCCTTGGACCGAATATGCAGGTGAAAATGCCAGCAACAGCTGCAGGTATTAAAGCGATAGAGGAGGCAACTTATCTGAACATCAGCGTGAATGCAACCGTATCCTTTACCGTAGCACAAGCAGTTGCAGTAGCAAAAGCTGTGGAACGTGGTATTGTCAGAAGAAAAGAAGAAGGACTTGATTGTTCAAGGTTGGCACCGGTATGTACCATCATGATTGGAAGAACTGATGACTGGATGAAGAAATATACAACAGAAACTGGACTTGTGGTTAACCCTGAATGTATGGAATGGGCAGGTGTTGCTGTTATAAAAGAAGCATATCGCATTTATAAGGAAAGAGGATATGTAACCAGATTACTGTCAGCAGCAAATCGTAATCACTATCATTGGTCGGAGCTGATTGGCGGTGATTTGGCACAAACCATCAATTATGGCTGGTACAAGAGATTGAATTCCAGTGAGGTAACAGTTGAAAATAAAATGGATCATCCTATTAAACCGGAAATTCTTTCAGAATTAAATAAAATATCAGAGTTTCATAAATCCTTTGATGAAAATGCTATGACAGAAGAGGAATTTGAAAACTACGGTGAAGCACGCAGCACATTGGCTACTTTTATGGATGGGTATGACAACCTTTGCAAATTAATCAGAGGCTTAATGATCTAAGAATTATCTTATACATAATAAGTTTGTGCAGGGGTAATCTTCGACACAAACTTTTTGTGTGTTCAGAGATATCAATGGAGGAAATATATGAAAGTTAAGCAAACTGCCCCTCTCATATTACTGGCAGTTATCTGGGGGTGTTATTATGTTGCGAGTCACAAAGCAGTAGAAGGATTATCGGTATTTACAGTAGGGATTGTAATTCGTTTTATTACAATGCTGTTATTAACGGTAATCATGTGGAGAAGAGGAGAACTTGGAAAGCTTCTTCAAACGAAGCATGTAATAAAACGATTGCTGCTGATAGGAGTAATAGGGTTCCTTTTGGATGTTACAGCATTTATCGGGCTTACTCTTTCTCCGGCAGGTAGTGGAACGGCTTTATTAAAATGTGATATTCTATTTGTAAATATTATATCTGTATTCATCTATAAAGAAAGATTTACGAAAAAAGACTGGTTATACACTTTGATTATGCTCTACGGAGTTCTTATGGTTATGGGAATTAGCATTACTCAGTTTAAATTCGCCGGTAAAGGAGATATCTTCTTTATACTAAGTGCATTGTTCGTATCCATAAATGCTTTTGTAATTAAAAGTGTTCAGCTGGATAAGAAAGCGCCCACTGCGGATAATGTTGTTGCGTTCTACAATAATTTTATCACCATGACATTGTTCTTCTTTGCTTCCGTTGCTATGGGAACTCTCGGACAATTGACGAAGATAGGTGACAATTCCGCCATTCTTCTGGCTGCAATCTGTGCGGGTATTGGGCAGACGCTGGTTTATATTGTATATTATTATAATCTGCGCAGATTTCCGGTCTGGATAGTAAAAGTGTTTCTGCTGCTAATGCCGATTGTTACTACAGTTATCAGTTTTATACTATTCAGTGAGACGATGGTGAGGAATCAGTATCTGGGTATGGTGATCGTACTTGGAGGTGCTTTTGGTATTTTGATAGAACAGAAAAATAAAGCGAGTAAACAAAAATAAGAAGTTCACTGAAATTAATCAATCGCTGTACAAGCAGATTATATATGGGATTAAAAAAGAGTTGTTGTAAAAACACTGTCCGTTACGTACAGTTGGTATTTACAACAACTCTTTTTACATAGAAAATTACATGTTTTATGTCTATTGTTCAGGCTCTTTGCCAAGTTGTGAGTAGATTCCTTTAAACTCTACTCTGTTACCGGATTTAGAATTGTATTAACCTGTGCTTCTTATTCAATAAAGTTTCCGCCGTTTTCAAAAAAGTAACTAATAATAGTGGATAAAGGACCAAAGGTTTCTAATTGCAAGTTATAATGACTAAAACGAACGCGGTCTGCATTAATGTAAGTTTTTAGCTGATTGATTAGAGCAGATTTAAATTCTTCGATTTCGAAGAATTCGCCATATAAAATAACGGTTTCCGGATTTAATACCTGCATCACATTTTGAAGTGCCAAGGAAAAATAGAAAATAGTTCTTTCTATTGTCAATACGACAGGCGCTTCTTTTGCAACATAGGATTTCAGGATTTTATCAATGGAAAGATTCGCGATATCTCCGTTAATTAAATTGTATAGTAAAGGAGTTGACTCGGCAGATATTACTCCCTCCACACTCTTTTCAATGGAACGATAGCTGGAGATGGTTTCTAAGCAGCCTCGATTACCGCATACACAGGGTTGACCGTTAACGTCCATAATCATATGTCCGAGTTCTACGGGAACCAGGTTAAAAATACTGTTGGAATCTAAAGAGCGATTTCTGGAAGCTCCTATTCCGGGGCCATATTTAATAAATAACATTCTGGAAGAATGAATGGACTTTGATAAAAAGCTCTCACCATTGGCAAGGGAGCAGATGTTGTTGGTTAAAATAACAGGAAGATTCATTCTGGCTTTTACGTAGTCGGTAACTGCTGCATTCTTTTCCCATATCTGATAAGAGTTGATGCTTATTCCTTTGGTGACATCCACAATACCATTAATGCTGATACCAATACCTAATAGCTGGTGACTGCGCATTACGTCAAAGGACTGAATTCTTTCTTGTAAAATGCTGCATAACTTGTCCAGTATTTTAGAAGACTGATTATGGCATTCAGAGGTGAAAACGGTGTCTTTAAAGATAACTTTATTGTTGATATCAGTACAAAGTACACGGAACTTGTTAAGGCTGATATATACACCGATTGCAGCATATTTTTCATAACTCATTTTTAACAGTACTTCTTTTCTTCCTTTATGTGAAGAAGTCTGATCGGAAAATTCTTCATATATAATTCCATCTTTAATTAGGTCGGTTGTTATTAGAGTGATCGCAGCAGGGGTCAAACCTAATTTAGATGCAATATCTTTTCTTGACATACCATCCTTGTGATGAATTAAATTTAGTATAGAACCACGATTCTTTCTTTTTACATCCAACATGTTAATGCCGTTTTCTTTTGCCATCTATATTCCTCCCCTTGGGTTTGCATTAAAATTTGATTTCTATATTATCACCGTAAATTCCGACAAAGGCACCGTTTGATGCTGGAATGCTTTCGGCATGAGCGATGAGCCATTTGTTCTGCATCCAAAGCAACTGGTCTTCCTGATTCAATGGTGTTGGAAGCGTATCTAGCTTTTGATTGGTTCCATGAGGGAGTACGATGATACTCTTATAACCTTCACTGCTTGTCTTGCAAGGTGCAAAATGTAAGGTGGTTCCATAAAGCTCACATACAGTATTAGCCGGTACATAGAAGGCTTCGACCTGGGAGGAGCTAAGCTTGTTTTCTTTTATATTCCTAATATCAGAAAGTAAAAGTACTAAATCGGTAACAGCAACATCAATCTCCGAACCCTTGTGATATTCCAAGGCGTTAAGTTTATAACTGTTTCCGTTACAATAGCCAATCTGTATGGGCATGTTTCCGTAAAATTGATTGGATAACTGTTTGGAAATATTAGTATTCATCATGTCTGCATCAGATGCTATGTAACAATTACCCTCAGTTGGAATAGGTCTGTTTTTCATGATTTCCAGGCATTCCGTAAAATCAAAACTGTTCAATACTTTTCCGTACTTATCAAACGTAGAGTCAGTGATTAAATTTACGCTAATATGAGGGTTAAGTAACTTTAATTGATCTAACAATATGATGGCCTCCTATAATATAATTATATTTTTTAAATAATATAAAATTAAATTTAAAATCCTTTTATTCAATATTAACAGATATAATAAGCTAAGGCAAGAAAGAAAAAACAAATTATGTTAAAAGTAAGAAAATGACTATAATTAAGTGATTTAATTAAAAAATGGAATTAATAAACAAGTAAAACTAAAATTAAGTGGCTGTTGTGATAAAAAACAATAAAAAAGAAAAATATAGCTTTACTTTTAGTAATTAATAATATACAATATGAAATGTGAGATGCAAATAGAAACAAAATGAACAATACAGGGGTGTAGGTTTCTGAAGGACGAAATAAAGTCAAAAAAAATTTACAAATATAATTAAAAGAATTAACTAAATGCGAATGACTTTATTTTTATTCCAAATCTTACTAAAACGCAACAAATACACATATTAAAAAAGAAAAGAGGAAGGTATATTATGAGAAAGTCTAGCAAAAAATTAATAGCTTTAATTTCAGTTGCAGTACTCAGCATCAGTATTCTTGTAGGATGCGGCAATGGAAGCACGTCATCAAAAAATGATGAAGGCAAATCTGTTGATACCAAAACAACCGGATCTGATGGAAAGGACGAAGCATCAGTAAAAGAAATTGAACTAACATTTCCATGTATTTGGGTAGGATCGGACAGTAAGGCAGAAGTATTTGGCAAGATGGTGGAAGATTTCAACACAGAATATGCGGGTACATATAAGGTAAATATTGAAGAGCAAACAGATTATGACGCATACGAAGATAAGATCCGTACATTAATCTCTGCAGGAAAAGCACCTGATATTTTTACTGTAAAGAACTTTGCAGATGTGCAGATGTTTGCTGAAGCTGGTAAGCTTATGGATTTAAGTTCTTTCTTTGAAGACAGTGACATCAGTGGTCGTTTTATTACTGGAGTAATTGATGATAGTAAGCTAGACGGTAAAGTATATTCTCTTCCATATGAAAATGCAGTTATTCCGATTATGTTTAATAAAAAGTTACTGGATGCAGCCGGTGTTACCTCCGTGCCTGCCAGCTTTGAGGAATTATGGGATGCCTGTGATAAATTAAAAGCAAACGGAGTATTCCCGCTAAGTCAGATGACTGGTGCGAATGCTTGGACCTCCATGTTATGGTACTCCTATGCGGTAGCTGCATGTGGTGGAGCTGATGTTTATAATAATGGATTAGAAGATCCGGCATTTGTAAAGGCTGCTGAAATTCTTCTTAAAATGTTTGATTATACCTCCTCTGATGCAATTGGTGCAGATGCAACCGTAGTAAATGGTCATTTCTTTAATGAAAGATCTGCTATTTATACAAATGGTTCCTGGATTCTTGGAAGAATTAAATCTGAAGGTGTAGAAGGCTTGTATGACAACCTCATATTAAGCAGTGGTTTAAGCAGTGAGGGACAGAATGGCGGAGCGTATCTGAATGCGGTGCAGGCATATATCTGCGCAGGAGCACAGACTGATCCAGCAAAAGAAGAAGCAATAAGAGCATTTATGGAATATGTGACAAGAACAGATAAAGTAGTTGAATTAGCAAACTCTTCAGGTTCTTTATTTGCAGTGAATCTTGACTATACCTTAATTACAGATAAATTACAGTCGGAAATCGTAAAACAGAGTTCTGAAGCAAGCTTTACAATTAGAAACTTTAGTGCAGCAATGCCTACCGCAGTAACAAATGCTTTCCCTTCCACCCTTGAATCCTTAGTACTTGGGGAATTAACACCGGAAGAATTCGTTAATACACTTAAAAAAGCAGCAGAGTAATATTTGAGCCTGAGCAAAGATGTGCGGCGGCAGCAGTCGTCGCACATTTTAAGGTTAAAACACTTTTAAGATTTGATAGGAGGATTTGATATGAAGCGTCGAAAAGGAGAGCGTCTTGGTATAGTTCTGTTTTTAATACCGGCACTGTTACTATTCACCATGTTCTTCATATACCCAATATTTAACGTGGTAAGTATGAGTTTCTTTGACTGGAATGGGATTTCAAAGCCTGTTTTTGCTGGACTTCAAAACTATAAGGACATTTTTACAGATAAAGTATTTACACGAAGTGTTATGAATAATGTTATTTGGGCTGTGGCAGCCTGCAGTATCCAAGTTTCTTTAGCACTATTAATGGCTTTGATCTTATCAAGAAAGCCACGTTTTTGGTCATTCTTTCGAACTATTTATTTCTTACCACAGGTTATCTCCGGTATTGCATTGGCTATGTTATGGTCAGCGGTATATAACAGTGAATTTGGTATGCTTAATGGTTTATTAAAAATTGTTGGATTAGAACATCTAACAACAAATTGGCTTGGAAATCCGAAAACAGCGTTTGTCTGTGTTTTAATATATGGTCTATTCTATATCGGTTATTATATGGTTATCATGATGGCGGGCATTACTAATATAGACGAAAGTTATTATGAAGCAGCAAAAGTGGATGGGGCATCACCGATCCAAACCGCATTTCATGTAACGATTCCACTTATCAAATATTCAATGCTTACCTGTGTAACTCTGGCTGCAATCTATGGCTTACGTACTTTCGAGCAGGTATATCTGTTAACGAATGGAGGACCTGCCAACAGAACCTCGCTAGTCGTGTTATATCTTTATAATCAGATGAGAGATAACAACTATGGCGGTGCAAATGCCTCCAGCGTTATTCTGATCATCGTTGGTGCCTTTGTAATAGTAACTATTCGTAAACTTTTTACACTTAATAAAGACTAGGAGGTATTCATATGAGCAAGAAAGTAAAAGAACAGGAAATTAGCTATAAATTTATATGGACACCTAAAAATGTAGCATTAAATATATTAAAGTGGTTTTTAATTATCTTTTTTGCAATTTACACGCTATTTCCTCTAGTATGGCTGGCAGTTACTTCGTTGAAAACAAATGCAGAATATTTTGCAAATCCATTTTCTTTACCGGCAATACCTCAATGGCAGAATTTCTTAAATGCATTTACACAGGCTAATCTGGGACAGATGATCTGGAACTCGCTTACGGTGGCATTTATTGGAACAATCTTGAATATTTCTGTTGCATCGATGGCTTCCTACGCATTATCCCGTTTTGCCTTCCGAGGCAGAGAAATTATATTTGCTGCCCTTTCAGCAGGCATTATGGTTCCATTAAATGCGCTTATGGTTCCTTACTTTACAATCTTTAGTAAATTGGGCTTAATAGATAATTTGTTTTCACTAAGAATTCTATATGCAGCAATTGGATTGCCAATATCCATCTTCATTATCCGTGGTTTCATGGATTCCTTTCCGGTTGAAATTGAAGAAGCTGCAATCATTGATGGTTGTGGATTCTTTGGTAGATTCTTCAGAATGGTATTGCCTTTGGTAAAGTCCGGACTAGTTACAGCAGCGACCTTCCAATTCATAACCTGCTGGAATGAGTTTGTTTATGCTAATCTTTTGACATCCTCACCACGACTAAAAACCATACAAATAGGTATTCGATATTTTACAAATCAGTTTACGACGGATTACGTTTCCATGTATGCAGCAATTGTAATTGCAATTATACCAAGTATTCTGATTTATGCGATATTCCAGAAACATGTTATTGCTGGCTTAACAGCAGGTGCAGTAAAAGGTTAGGTGAAAGAGTGACAGAAAAATCATTTTCACTCTGAACTATTTGTGCCGCTGTTGGCGGCGGAATGGAAGTAAAATATGAAATTTCTTATTGATGAGAATAGATTTTCTTTAGTGTATAACGGTAAGACGATATTAGAGCATTCTTTTGAAAAGCCTATGATCTATGTAGGGTATGGAGAAGAGCATTTGGACATGTACCGTGGTAATTTTGATATAAAAGATTACATAGTCGAACGAAATGCTTTGAGAAATGCAAAGATAGAGCGAGCGGATTCCACATTTCATATAAGCTTTTTAAACGAGCTGGAGCTTATCATATCGGTAAAAAATGACTTGGCTGTTATGAATTTTGTTGTTTTAAATCCTGCCATTAATAGATTTTGGTTTCGCGTTGAGGCGGATAAAGAAGAGAAATGTTATGGTTGCGGTGAACAGATGTCGTATTTCAATCTACGAGGTCGTTCCTTCCCGCTCTGGACCTCCGAACCTGGGGTTGGCAGAGATAAAACCTCTTTAACGACCTTGCGTTATAATTTAGAAAGCAAAGGCGGCGGAGATTATTATAATACGAACTATCCACAACCCACCTATGTCTCTACAAAAAAATATTATCTTCATATAGATTCAACAGCATATTGTGACTTTAATTTTGAGCATGAAGAATTCCATGAATTGCAGGTATGGGAAGTGCCAAAGGAAATACGAATTGAAGCTGCGCCTACCTATCTGGAATTAGTGGAGAAAATCTCGGAGTTTTTTGGCAGACAGCCGGAACTTCCTGATTGGATTTATCAAGGAGCAATTCTCGGAGTGCAAGGAGGCACAGAACGTTCCTTCCAGCTGGTAGATCGATCCCTTCGTAATGGAATCAAAGTTGCTGGTGTATGGTGCCAGGACTGGGAAGGGAAGCTGGAAACTTCTTTCGGTCTTCGCCTTAGATGGCATTGGCAATGGAACAAGGAGATGTATCCTAATCTTCCAGAGAAAATCAAGGAGTACAAAGAAAAGGGTATCCGTTTTCTGGGTTATATTAATCCATATTTATTACAGGGCACTCCACTGTATGAAGAAGGAAAAGCTAAGGGATATTTCGCAACTAAAGAAGATGGAAGTGAATATGTAGTTGATTTTGGAGAGTTCTATTGCGGCGTTGTAGATTTAACTAATCCGGATGCGTATGAGTGGTATAAAAATAATATTAAACGGGACTTAATTGCGTTTGGTTTAGATGGCTGGATGGCAGACTTCGGTGAGTACTTACCCACAGACCTAAAGCTTAGCAATGGGGTATCTCCAATGCTGGAGCATAACAAATGGCCGGTACGCTGGGCAAAGTGCAATTACGAGGCACTGGAGGAGACAGGCAAGCTAGGTGAAATAGTTTACTTCATGAGAGCGGGAGGAGCAGGAATCCAAAAATACTGTCCATTGTTATGGGCAGGCGACCAGAGCGTTAATTTCAGCAGGCACGATGGTTTGGTAACTGTTATTATTGGAGCACTAAGCGCTGGAATGATGGGATGTGGCTTACATCACAGCGATATTGGCGGCTATACCTCTATATATGACATATTGCGAACCAAAGAATTATTCCTTCGTTGGGCGGAGATGGCGGCTTTCACACCGGTTATGCGCACGCATGAAGGAAATAGACCTTCAACGAATTTTCAATATTATGACGACGCGGATACTATGGAGGAATTCGCAAGATTAATCAAAGTTCATGTAGAATTGACACCATATATTAAGGCTTTAGTCAAAGAAAATGCGCAGAAAGGTATTCCGGTACAGAGACCTCTTTTCTTACATTATGAAGAGGATCAAAATACTTATGAGCTGCAGACCCAGTATTTGTTTGGACGTGACATGCTTGTTGCACCGGTATACTTGGAAGGTGAAACAACCAGAGAAGTATATCTTCCAAAGGATGAGTGGATTCATCTTTGGACAGGTGAAAACTTTGAGGGTGGAACCGTTACTGTGGAAGCAAAGATAGGGTATCCTCCTGTATTCTATAGGAAGAATTCGGAATATGCAGCGTTATTTTCGGGGATTACAAACAAATATTAATCATAATTAGCAATAAAATGAAATGACAAGTCGTTTCACTTGTCATGAACTGAAAGAAACAACTACGTGGGTTTCTCCAGTTATCGCGGGTACGTTCGTATCAAATAAAAAGCTTTGTTGATACTTCACATTACCATTGCGTAATTAAAATAATTTCAAGATTTACAAGATGAAAGTCTTTATTTTTTTAAAGGAAGGTGGTTTTCTTATGTCAAGTTTTCAAGTGGCTTATATCCCAGTGGGAGTGCCTACCTATCATTTAGAGAGCGCGCAGGCAGAGTTTGATAAATCAATTCGTCTAATATCCAGTCTAACCACAGAAGGGGTATATCCCGATAAAATGCTGCTTACAATGGATGATTTATGTTCTTTTTTGGATAAAATCGATCCTAGCCTAATTATATTTCAAAACCTTACATTTGCTAATTCGGCTTACATAAGTGAGGTGTTAAAACGTTTTTCTTGTCCTGTTCTTTTGTGGACGTTAAGAGAACCTGTAATTGATGGAGGCCGTTTAAGATTAAACTCCTTAACTGGAGCTTTTTCCGCAGGCAATGCACTTCAGGCTTTCCGTGATGGTAACTTTGAATATATCTTTGGTTCTACAGAAGAGCAACCTGTAATTAGTAAGATTGATGCTACCATTCAGGCGGCTCAAATGAAAGAACAGCTGAAGGAATTAAAGATTGCATCCATCGGACATACACCAATGGGCTTTGGCTTTGGCAGAGCTTTAGATTCAGAGATATTAAAAACCTTTGGCGTAACTCTGGAATCAATAGAAGTACGGGAGTTAATGGATAATGCAAGAAGCTATAGTGAGGAGGAATGCGCCGACTTCTTACAGGATACAAAGAGGCGTACGGTAGGACTTGAAAAAACACCGGAAAAAAATGTGACAGATCATGCCAGATTATACAAGGCTTATAAGGATTACATTACGAACAATAAGATAGGTGCAATTGCATCCAGATGTTGGCCGGACTTATTTACGGTCTATGGTACTCCGGTTTGTTCAGTTCTTGCAATGTTAAATGATTTGGGAATTCCGTCAAGCTGTGAAACAGATGCATACGGTGCGCTATCTATGTACATTGGAGCAAAACTGACAGACACACCAGTGTTCTTTGGCGATCCAGTGTCCATGGATGAGAATGAGAATACCATCACCTTCTGGCATTGTGGAACAGCAGCTTGTTCACTGGCGCACAAATCTACAGGCGCAGAGGTTGGTGTCCACCCAAATCGTAAAATTGGACCTACGATGGAGTTTGGTTGTAAGCCTTGTGAACATGTAACCCTGTTCCGTGTGGGACGTAAGCCGGATGGTTCCTTTAGATTCTTTATCCTGCCGGGTGAAGCTTTGGATAAACCCAAGCAGTTTAACGGAACATCAGTCGTGGTAAAAACCGAGACATCAGCGAAAGAAGTTGTACATAAGAGCATTCAGGAGGGGTGGGAACCACATTTTGTTGTTGTTTACGGCGATGTGGTACAGCAACTCGAAATACTGGCACATATGTTACATATTGAAGTGTGCAGTTATTAGGCTGCATAGAGGGTAATTATTTCAACTGCAATAATTTATAAAATTGGTGAAGAATCTTAGTAAAGGATATAGATAAAGGAAGAGCTGTTTCAACACAATTGATATGATACATTAGTAATTTTGGTTATTTCCATTATTACTTTGAGGTATCCTATTGGATGGTTGAAACAGCTCTTTTCATATGAAAAGATAGTAAGACTCATTTCACTAGTTAGCATTTAAGTATGTTATTTTACTTCTTTACGTGCAGCTTCATTTTTATCTATAAATAAATTATAGGCAAGCCCTATAAATACAATTAAACCACCTACCATTTTTCCGGGAGATATTTCATGTTTAATTAGAAAATCAATCAAACCACCTGCAAATAGCTGTGCAATAAAGATAAACAAGGTCATATAAAACGAAGATATTTTAGGAGTGAGGAAGCTGGATAAGGCTACTACAATTACACCCAGCATACCGCCAAAATACGCCCACCATGGTAAAGTTGAAAATGTGGAGCCACTTGGTAATAAACTATTTTCAAAAATTAATACTAGACCAAAGGTTAGAACAAGACCGACAATATAGTTAAATAAGGTACTTTGGAAAACACCTATTTTTTCTGCTAATTTATAATTTACGATACGATTAAGTACGATAGTAATACCTGCAAGCATCGACACAATAATATATATCATTTAAATTCCTCCTGACTAAGAATGTAATTTTGTGGCTAAAGGATAAGCTATTTCCAAAGAATCATAGTTGCAATTCCAATTAGAATGATGATTAATCCAATAACCTTCTTATTATTAAAAGTAATTTTATTCATCCCAAACATGCCAAAGGTATCTACAAGGATGGAAGCAAAAGATTGACCTAACAGCCCGAGAGCAAGTGTAAGGGATACGCCCAGAGGAGCAACTGACATATTGTTAAAGAGCACGGTTAATATACCGATAGCACCCGCGCTATAGTAATACCAAGGAATTTTATCCTTTATGACTATCTTGGATTTCGTTATTAATAATACAATTATTATGGTTACTAATCCAACTGCGTGGATTATAACACTGGAAAAATAAAGCCCGGTTGCATCTGCAAGCCCGCCGTTAATAGATATCATTATTGCGATAATCGCACCAGTTAGCATTGAGAGTAAATTGTACATGGAATGACTCCCCCTTTCATTTGCTTTAGGTTAACATAGTTGTTATAATAGCGTATATGACATATGTCATACTGGATGAAAATTTATATTAGATAATTATTTTGTTAATCGAAAATGATAAACAATACTGACGATAAAGTAAATGTTGGGTAGTAATTATGGTTAGTTAGTACAAACAATATAGAGTATCATCTTTGGTAAAGGTTTGTAATGCAATTATATTAATAGTAATTGGTTAAAGGGAGGTAGTAATGAAGAAACTTGAGGATAGAGAGCTAATTCAATTGTATTATGATAAGTATAAGCTGCGCGAGATATTCAGTAAGGATGTTATGCCCTATCTGGAGTTGTTTGCTTATGATAAGAATGAACATATATGTACAGATAACCATAGACTTCAGCATATTCTTTTTCTGGTGAAAGGAAAAGCGAAGGTATATAAGAGCCTGGCAAATGGGAAATCTCTTTTGTTATGTTTTTATAGTCCTTTAAAAGTATTAGGGGATTTAGAGTTAGTGAATCCAGCTGCTGCACCTTCTAATGTGCAAGCGTTAGAACAAGTTTATTGTGTGGGTATTCATTTAAAGCATGTAAAAGGACATCTAACCAATGACCTTGCTTTTTATAAATTTATTTGTACCTCCTTGGGTGAAAAGCTGGATAGATCAAGCATTAACAGTTCTATAAATCTGCTTAATCAAGTAGAAAACAGGCTTGCAAGCTACGTCTTAGCAACTGCCGAAACTGTTCAACGAAACAATATAATGATACATCTATTTAATGAAAATCTAAGTAATACAGCAGACCTTCTAGGTACAAGCTACCGACACCTGTTAAGGACATTAAGTTCACTGTGTACGAACAATGTTTTAAGAAAACAAGGGAATGGATATGAAGTTATTAATATAACAAGGTTGGAAGAACTGGCTTCGGATGTATATAAGTAATCATAGGAAGAACCTCCTTTGAAAGTGGATTGTCTGTATGACAACTTCATTCAAAGGAGGTTTTATATTGATGACAAGATGAAACGACTTGTCATTTCATCTGTTTACAGGAAGGTAAAGTGAAACACTTCTACGATATTAATGAATGTACACAACCATAAGAAAAACAGTAACGTATCATCAAGTTATTTGAAGAAGTTATCATTAAAATATGATACAGTAAAAAATAAAATTAATATAAATATTATATTGACAAATAATATTTTATAAAATACAATAGGTAACATATGTTAGGTAACTTATGATATTAATGAGTTAAAGGAGGGATTTATGCCACCGAAGATTAAGATTACACAAGAAGATATCATGAATAGGGCGGTTCAAATTGTAAGGGAGAATGGGATTGAAAGTCTGAATGCTCGTGACTTGGCAAAGGAATTGGGGTGTTCGGTGCATCCGATTTTTCGAGCATACACCTCTATGGAAGGACTTAAAACGGCGGTTTATCAAGAGGTGGAGAATATATATAATAAGCACATGTTAAGTGGCATGGAACAATCAGAAAATGGTTTTCTTGGTATGGGACTGGCATATATAGATTTTGCTAAGAATGAAAAGAATCTATTTAAGTTATTATTTATGTCAGATGCCTTCCGGGAACAAAGCCTAATGGAAATTGTGGGATCTACGGAAGGTGACGACGAAGTGATTGATATGATATGCCAGGGTACCGGATTAAGCAGAGAAGCTGCTAAGGATCTTTATACGGGAGTATGGCTCACGACACACGGCATCGCATCTATGTATGCAACGAATAATTGCAGATTCAGTGATGAAGAAAATAGAAAAATATTAAACAATTCGTTTATGGGATTGATGTTTAAATTTAAATCAGAGGAGAAAAACAACATATGACAAAAACTTATACGCAAAGACATCCATATATATCAGCATTTTTAGTGGCACTTATTTGTACCTTTATAACAGCCTTCGGATCAGCACTCCCACAAGTTCTCGAACTGGAAGAAGATCTTCAGATACTTGTTACAACGGGCTTTCTTATCCTATCAATTATCGTTGCCGTTGTTATTATGAAAAAATCCAGATTTACGGTTTCAGAATTTGGCATTCGTAGAAGCGAAGAAGGTTCTGCAAAAAAAGTAGCTTGGTATCTGCCCTTAGCAGTAATAGAAATACTGCCAATTCTTGTATATGGTTTTAATCCCGAGATTATGGTACAGCAATATATTATCTTATTACTTTTTACGGTAGCAGTTGGTTTTAATGAAGAAATATATTTTAGAGGTTTGGCTCGTAAGTTTATGGAGGAAAAGGGTAGAAAGAAAGCCATTCTAGGGACTTCCATAATATTTGGCTCTCTTCATCTGATAAATGCATTAAATGGTAAAACTAATCTTTATCTTGTGCTTCAGGTGTTCTTTGCTTTTTTAGTAGGCTTCGTGCTTGCAGAAGTAGTATTTATTACAAAAAGCCTTTGGATCGCGATTCTTTGGCATGCAGTACATGATTACATATCCAGCATTACGGGAGATTCACTTGATTCAAAGGCTTTAATAATTTTAGCAATTCAAGTAGTTGTTTTGGTGATCTATGCAGTATGCATCTGGAAGAAGAGCAGTGAAGAGACGCTGGTTACTCCTCTTGCAAATAATTAATTATACATTTAACTGTCATAGGTTTGATATTCTCATCAGATACAACTTGAAGCTTTGGATATTCCTTTTTAAGTTCTATAATATTAAACCGTTTATGACCAATCACCTGTGATAAATCCTTCGGATTACAAAGTATTGTAATATCCGGGGGATTTTTTTTATCCATGACAAGTGAAACGACTTGTCTGTTCATCTTGTTTGTACTTAGGTTAAGTGATGTATCAACCATGCTTACTTGGTTAAATAAGTTTGTATTGGCATTATTAAGATGGCTTCTCATCAAATCAAGGAAATACGAACTTTCTACTAACTGACGAAAGGCTGGATGGAAGGGACCATAGAGAACTTCCTTACCTTCCGCTATGAGCTCCGTGGGTTGGAGACCCATACGTATAACAGGAATCTGTGCCTTTAAGAAGACCTGATACATTTCTTTTGTCCAATCAACCGCCTGATCTATTGATAATGGAGTATATTTTCCCTGATTACAAAGCTCTAATAATTCTGTTTCTTTAATGACAAGAGTTGGATAGATACGTATGCACTCGGGTTTTAACAGGGCGGCAAGCCTGGCGGATAGTACTGCATGTTCCTTTGTATCACCCGGTAAACCGATCATTAATTGAATGCCCAGATGAAAGCCATAGGATTTAATCAGGCTTACTGCTTTATATACATCAAGCACCTTATGGCCTCGATTCGACGCGTCAAGAACCTCATCATGTAAGGACTGAACTCCAAGTTCAATGGTATCCACCAGATATAACTTAAGTCGGTCAAGTATCTCTGTTGAGATGTAGTCTGGTCTTGTGGACAGGCGAATGGCATGAATTTTGCCTGACTTTTTATATTCGGCAGCAAGCTTAAGATACTTTTCTTGCAGTCTGGCGTCAATTCCAGTGAAACTGCCTCCGAAAAAGGCAAGTTCAATATATGTTTTATCATC
>JASGEU010000137.1:0-48710 GCA_047606065.1 Mobilitalea sp. | reverse complement strand
GTCAGTATCTTCTGGGAAGCCTCCGGTGCAAAAGCCTTGTGCTGCTTTCGGATATTCAACCGACGGATCAATTCATCAAATATAATCTGCCTGTTTGTCCCTGTGGTGAGTCTCTCCTCCAGTACCTCCACCGATAACTTCTCTCGGTTTATTCTTCGGGGAATACCGGATACCGCCTTCCCATAATAATCATTTCTGGAGCCTAACAGGCTGTGAATATAGATACCTGGTAACCCCTGCAAAGAAAGAAGAATTGTCTCCGCTGCCAGAAAGCGTTTTATTCGTATTTTGTCACTATACTCGGGACCAGCAAGAGCATCCTGATAATTAATATTCAGTTCGTAAGGACTTTGGGTTCCATCCCCATTGTTTTTATAGGAAACAGATCCGCCATTTCTTAAGGTTGCATCTACCAGATACTGCTGCTCCTCCTTCGTCAGAATACCTTCCGTAGGTCTTACGCCAATACCATCATGGGAGCTTAAGAAGTTGAAATAAGTGGTCCCCTTCCTGGGTACATCCAATCCCTGCGCCCATGTGGTCAGCTTAGAAGCATCGCCCTTTAACAGGGAAAATATTGTTAATGGAGGGAGCGGAAACTGATAAATCAAATGTGCCTCATCACCTTCACCAAAATAGCTCATATTGTCTCTGTAGGGTACGTTGGTTTCCGTAATCAGCAGAGTACCGGGCATATAGTCTTCCAGTACCTTTCTCATCAGCTTTATTACTTCATGTGCCTGGGGCAAGTGCATACAGCTTGTCCCCATCTCCTTCCACAGGAATCCAATAGCATCCAGTCGAATAAACCTTGCACCGTTTTCCGCATAGGTAAGTAGTACATCCAGCATTTCCAGCAATACCTCGGGGCAGGAAAAGTTCAAATCAATTTGATCTTCGCTAAAGGTGGTCCATACAAATTTCTTTCCATCTGCAGTTTCAAATTCAGTCAATAGCGGCAATGCCCTCGGTCTTGTTACCTTACTGTAATCTGCGTTAGGGTCCGAGGTAATGAAAAAATTACGATAAGGCTCCTCGCCTTTTAAATATTTCTGAAACCATTCACTGCTTTGGGAGATATGATTCACCACAGCATCAAACATTAGATTGTAGTCCTTGGAAAGCTCTACGATATCCTTCCAGTCTCCTAATGGCGGATTGATTTCTTTATAGTTCACCACAGAAAACCCATCATCCGAAGTATAGGGAAACATGGGAAGAATATGAATTGTGTTGATTGCATCCTTTACATGGTGTTTCATAAATCGGTGCAGTGTCAAAATTCCAGCTTCGTCCTCTTTAACCAAGCTATCTCCATAAGTTATCAGCATGGAATCCTTTTCACTAAGCCAAGAATCGCCTTTCTGCCTCTCTGCAAATTTTCTAAAGCGTTCCTCCATCCTATCTGCCAGCAATACAGCCTCATCTTTCTCATAAAGCTTGTATAAATGCTTTAACCACTCCTGCTTTCTAATCATTGCTTATCCTCCTTCCCTAGAATAGAGACGGCTGCATCTTCTCTTAGGATATGCATTGAAGTCTCCTCTTCGACAAAAACCTCTTCTTTTATATTTTTATAGAGATTGTTTTTTATCACAATCTCCCTTGCATCACATATTTCAATTCCTCTTCCGCTATCTTCAAATAGGTTATTTTCTATTCGAATTCTCTTATTCCACGGTCCTCGAAAGCCTTGGGACTTTATCCCGATGCAGGCACAACCATAATTTCCATACCTAGGCTTTGTTCCAATGTTACGAAAATGGTTGTTTTGTATGAGAACATCAGCAACATGGTCACTCTCACTATGGGTATCCAGTTCCGCTCCCAGCATAATGCCTGCACACATGATATTTTCATAAATATTATGCTCCAGTACCACATTCCTGCATCGTATCAGATGTGCTGCTCCAGCTATGTTGCGAAAAACCGAATTCGTACAAATATATTCCTCAGGTTCCCAGCATCCAGCTGTCAGAAGGCTCTCTTCCACTACCTCACCTGGCAGCTTTTCAGCCACTTCAATTCGGTAAAGACTTATGTGATTTCTGCTGCCGGTAACTATCGCTCCTGCCGAAGCCTCTGCTGCCTGTTTCGCTTCTTCCATTCGCCCCTTTACCAGCTGCCAATTTGTAATAACCATTCTATGTTCCAGAGCTTCCTTTCTTAAATACAGATCAGAATTCTCCAGAAGGGGCAGGGGCGCATACTTGCATCTGCAGAGCAGCGTCCGTTCATCTAATATCTTCTCTACGGCCAGGTAATTACTTTGAACATTCTGACCGTCCATTCGTACTCCTTCAAAATGGCAATTATTAATTCTGACTTTACCGGAGCAGCGGTATATCTTCCAACCGTCCCTTGGTCCAGTAAAAAACTGGGTTGCAGGCGGTGCTATTTTAACCTTCTCTCCGGTTATTCCTCGGCAATTTTCTGTTAATATGGCAAAGCCATTGGTGTTTTGAACCCAAATATTCTCAAGTTCTAAATTATCACAGCCTCCAAAAAACAATAAAAAATCAGTTTTTCCTGATTGATGAAAGCTCAAGCCTTCTCCTACTTGTATCTTCTTTGCAATCTCCGCATCTCTTAATTGATAGTGCCGTTCCTTAATCTTTTGAAAACGTTTCTCATATCCAAATCCAAAGGTTAAGCTTTCACCTATTAACCTTCGTGCTTTTATGTCATAGCGGTTCATGCAATATGCACCTAATTCGTCCGGTGATTCCTCTTCTTGGAGGAGTTTTATACCAATCACATCCTCCTTAATATATTCCACTAATCCGCTGTATGCTGTCTCCGGTCTGCGTGAGAAACAAAGGTTCTTTATGGTAAGATCAGTGCAGTTGTCGGCCCACAATAAAGAAGGGAGGAGCTCCCCAATTCTTCCAGAATTATAACCGGTGAGAATCGTTTTTGCATCCTCTGCTCCGCAAAGAGCAATTCCTTGCATATCTTTCAGTAGAATATGGCAGTCTTTCTCTTGAATATCACCACACCCATCATCATGTGCAATTGATTTTGTATTTATCGTAACTGCCTCCGTTAGTCGATATTCCCCGGCTCCAAACCGGAGCAAGTCCGCACCCTGCTTTACTGCTTCCCGGATTGCAAGTCCAATCCCTTCGGAGGCATTCATCCTATCCTTGACAAAATCATCGATCCAAATCGTCATAGCCCTGTTTTTCTCCCGTATGATAATACCAATACTTTGTAATCTCTTTTTCCAATACTCTTTCTATCTTTCTATAACCAAACACATTAGGATGAACTTGATCTTCCATATACCCTATCTCATTTTCTTCATAAATTCCTACCGACATCCCCATCTCAATAACCGGGAATCCCAGCTTTCTTCCCATTAGGCAGATGGCCTGTGTGTATTCGTCTAAGGTATGTCCGGTATGGTTTTTTGTAAAATTAGCATTACCGGGGGTATCCCCTTTATCCGGCTTCTCATAGCGAAATATCGGAGTTATCCATACCAATAATCCTTCCGGATTCCTCTCCCTTATAACTTTCACAGCTTTTTTGATGGCTCCGTAGAAGGTATCATCTTCCTCCTGGTCGACAGAACCTAATTCAGCTCCCCAATACCAGTCATTCGTACCATGCCACACCAAGATTAAATCGACATCCCGGCCTTCCTTATTCTCTTCCTGTCCCTCCAAAACCTTCAGCATACTATTAGGGGTTTTGGCAGAAAGACCGCTAGACCCGATTGCATAATTTTGGATATGTTTTACTTTCAGACATTTCTTAAGAGCATCCAGATAAGCCCCTTCTCCATGTGTTCCGGTGGATATACTGTCTCCGTAAATAATCATGCTATCCATAAAAATCTCCTTGCCTTTCATAACACCTGCAAAGTGTGACGATACTTTTCTTTTCACACTTTCCTTGCATGATTTTTGTGTGAAAATTTAAATCCTGGGTTTTATATTTCCACCACAGTATCCTTGTCTACTTCTATCCTCTTTTCCCGGTCCTGATATCGAAGCAGTAGGGTAAAACTGTCCTTTGTTTTAATGGTCACGGATATGCCGTTCTTCGTACTTTGTGCCCGCAATCCTGCTTCCTTGCCCTGAAACCAATACTTATCGCAGCCAACACATCCTTCCGCAAGAAATTCCTCGGGTAATTCCCACATCAGATAGTTCTTACCTTCCGGCACGGACAGACCGATTCCGTATTGAATCAGATATAAAACAGGTGCGATACCTGACCATCCAATCATATCTGGATGGTCGGAATTACCCTTACTGATATATTCCGGCGGGTAATTCTCCCAGATGCTTCCTGTTTGCTGGAATACTTGGTTTAGTACCTCCAGATGATTCATGGCTATGTCCTTGGCCAATTTATGATATCCACATTTCTCCAGACCCAATACAATCATTGCATTCATCGGTGCCCACACAGAACCGCTCCAGTATCCTCCCATTGGATTGTACTCCTGTTCATCCGCTGCCAGTACCGGCACCCGGTGAGGACGATTAAAGGTTTTTGGATCCTCGAGCCAAGCAGCCAGATGTTTCTGTTGGCTTTCCTCCGCCACGCCAGAAATCAGAGCCCAGAAAGCGGCGGCAGTCTTCATCTTACTTTGCTTACCCTCGGCAGTTACATCATAGAAAAAACCATCCTCTTCATTCCACATATATTTTTGAATTACATCTATTGTCTCTTGTCTGTCCTTTAGCAGGAAGGCTTTTCTGCTTTCTGCCTCCGCTACCTGTCGGTTATTTTTACCCAGTTCCTCCACGATGTCTAATAAATTCCCTGCAAAAAGTACCATTTCACAAGTTGGATCTACCCCAAATCCCAAGAATTTATTTCTTGGTGAGTTATCCATTGAGGCCCAGTCTGTAACATACATTCCATTGGCATGACGGACATGATAACGAAATGCCTGGTAATATTGGTATAGTGGTTCAAACACCAGGGAAAGTCTTTCAATATCTCCGGTATGGCAATAGCTTTGCCACTCAGCCATGGCTAAAATTGGGTGGTTCAGATTATCCAGTGTTAAATATGGGTTTTTCTCCACACTCCTGCCTAAATCCGGTTTATACATGTCCTCATAATTCAGATTCATCATCTGACCTAAGCCACGAAATCCATAGTGGTTATGAAAATAAGAGTAGAGGGGCTTATCGTAAGCATTTACCCATGGAAGAAAATCTTTTCCTGTGTCTCTCACCATTTCCCTTGGTATCTCGCCATCCTCAAACTGCTTGCAGTAGAAGTTATCCAGCGATCGGATACCGGGAATGTAGGGATGAAACAGATTACAAAATAAAGTCATAAAACAGGTATCCCATAGAAAAATATCCTTATTAAATGCCGCATCTACAAAATTACTTACATATCCGCTCTCCGTCGTCGGCTTATGGGTATTGCGCAGCAAAACTTTAGCTGTATACCAATAGCAGTCACTCCACTCCGGTCTGGCTTCTATATAGGGTGCCGGAAGTTTCTCCTTAACCTCTTCAAACAAGGGCAATTCCCTGTCCTGATATTCTTTTTTATTGAAATACATTCCTCTTTCTAAATGATCCAGAAATGAATAGTCGCGCTCCATTTGTCCACTCCTTTTCTATTTGCCTCGCTTTATTTTCCACAGCTCTTTAAAACTCTGGCAAAGTTCTCCACTGAGAACAGCAGATTTTTACCTGCCTGGTCCAGGATGTTCTGCATTGAGTCCAGCTTCTTTAAAATACAGAAAATAGAAGTAATTCCTTTTGCATAATATGCGTTGTTATCTCCTCTCGCCATACCGACAAATACGATGACAGGCTTCTGATATCTGCTGGCGATTTGGGCAATACTGATTGGTACTTTACCTTCCAAGCTCTGCGCATCAATGGAACCTTCTCCGGTTATCACATAATCACACCTTTGAATTTTTTCTTCTACCTGCAATGCCTCCATCACATACCTGGACCCACTTACATAATCTGCTTCACAGATGGCATAAAGTGCACAACCAAGTCCTCCTGCCGCACCTGATCCGGGCAGCTCTTCGATACTTCTTCCCAGTTTACGATTGACTACAGCTGAATAATTCCTCATTCCCTCCTCCAGCTTCTCCAAATCGTCCTTCGAGGCTCCCTTTTGCTTTCCAAATACATAGGTTGCTCCCTTTTCTCCAAGTAAAGGACTTTTCACATCGCATAAAACTGTAACCTTAATATCCTTCAACAATTCGATTGGCTTTTGCAGTTTTATTTCCCTGATACTGGAGAGTCCTCTTCCTCCGAGTGCAACCGGCACTCCATTCTGATCCAGGATTTCGGCACCTAAAGCACTTAACATCCCACAGCCACCATCATTGGTGCCTGTACCTCCAAGTGTAAGCACCAACTCCCTGCACCCCATATCTATGGCCTGCTTCATCAGCTGTCCTACACCATAGGTTGTTGTAAACATTGGATTCCTTTTTTCCGAGGGTATCAGCATCAGCCCGCAAGCCTTTGCAACCTCAATAATCGCTTTCTTTTGGCGGGATATCCATATAAAATCTGTCTCTATGACTTCTCCCAGTGGATTCGAAACCTGACATTTTATTGCCTCTCCCTGCTCAGCCAGACGCAGGCAATCTGCGGTTCCTTCACCACCATCTGCCATGGGAGCCAACTCACATTCTGCCTCAGGTAGTACATTATGTATCGCCTGTTGTATGATTTCTGCCGCTTCGACAGCAGAAAGACTCTCTTTATAGGAATCCGGTGTAATTAAAAATCGCATATTTATCTCCCCATTTCTAACCTACTATTTAATCCTTAATGAAGTATCACAGTCAAAGAACATGACCATTTCATTTTTTACAGAAATGGAGATCCTGGTCCCCGGTTTTATATCCATATATTTCACTGTATGAATCTTCAGATTAGCTTTTCCAATATTCGTAATTAAGATGGAATGAGAACCCTGTGGCTCCATAAAATTAATTACAGCCTCACCCAAATAGCCCTCCGTATGCTCTAACTCCGGAGATAGCTCCATATATTCAGGACGAATCCCCATATCTACTTGCTTCCCGATATAAGGATTTAAAGCTTCATTTAACTTCATTGGTACCTGATAGCAAAATCCATCTCCCTCTGCATACAAATTATTATCTTTTTTCTTAATCACTGCATCAAAGAAATTCGTAGGAGGCGTCCCGATAAACTCAGCTACAAATTTAGTAGCACTATCCCTATATACCTCCATCGGAGTACCAATCTGCTCTACCTTTCCATTGTACATAACGATAATCCTGTCTGCCATACTCATGGCTTCCGACTGATCGTGAGTAACAAAAATGCTGGTAGATCCCTGTGCATTGTGAATTTTCTTCAGCTCGGTCCGCATCGTTACACGAAGCTTGGCATCTAAATTAGATAACGGCTCATCCATTAAAAATAACTTAGGTTCCACTACAATAGCTCTGGAAACTGCTACACGCTGCCTTTGCCCTCCCGACATCTGTGCCGGATATCGTTTCAGTAATCTCTGGATTTCTGTAGCCTCCGCCGCCTTTTCCACTCTTCTTTTAATTTCTGCCTTTGGTACCTTCTGTAACTTTAAAGGATATGCAATATTATCAAATACTGTCATGTGGGGCCAGATTGCATAACTTTGAAAAATCATAGAAACTCCTCTGTCTCTTGGTTTCTTATGAATGATGCTCTCGCCATCAACGAGAATGTCTCCGCCGGTTACTTCCTCTAAGCCGGATATCATACGAATTGTTGTGGTTTTACCGCATCCAGAGGGTCCTAAAAATACGATGAATTCTCCTTTTTCAATAGATAAATTCATGTTATCTACAATTAAAGCACCATTTTCTGTATATTTTTTCTGTAAATTTTTAATTTCAAGATAGCTCATAATTGCCTCCTTCTATAATTCAACTCCGCCCCACATTTGTCCGATGTATTTACGGATAATAAAGGTAAATACCAGTGCAGGCAGGATTAATACAATACTTCCCGCGGCAGCATATTGGATACCACTGGAGGTAGTTCCAATCGCCTTATATACCACTAAGGCCAGTGTCTGATTTTCATTGGTCAGAATTAATGCCGAAATGGTATCATTCCATGCTGTCAAAAAGGAATACATAGAGCTTGCTGCCATCGCTGGAAATGCAAGAGGTAGTGTGATTTTAAGAAAAGTTTGAAAGCCGTTTCCGCCAAACACATGGGAGGCTTCCTCCAGTTCTTTATTAATGCCGATGAAAATACTGCTGGTAATCCAGGAGGTTAGCGCTATATTCGGTATTGAATATAACAGAGCCAGACCCAGCATCGTATCATATAAGCCCATTTTAATCAAAAGTACCGCCATTGGAATACTAATTCCCACTGTAGGAAACATTCTTACAATTAACAGCGCTATATTAATTTGTTCCCTCCCCTTAAAGCGGAACCTTGCAATGCTATAACCTGCGATACTACCAAGAGTAAGGGAAATCAAAATCGTATAAATCGAGACTACAATACTGTTTTTCAAAGCAGATGCCGCATTGGGTATGATTTTAAAGAATTGTTTAAAGTTATAAAACATATCCTTTTGATAAGTGAATTCCCTGCCGCCTTCTGTCAGCGTCTTACTGAAATCCTCCAGCAGCTGTTCACCGGATACATTGACTCCATACTGCCTTGAAAAATGTTTTTTCAACTTGGAGGCGGAGTCCGTTGTAATTATTGAGGTATATCCGCTTCCATCCTGGCTATCATAAAAGATCTCATACTTTTGGTCTTTTGTCGGCTCAACATACACTGTGACCGTCGAAGTAGGAAATATATTTTTAGGGAATTGTGACATCTCTGTTGCATTTGAAAAGGATACTGTAACAAAGAACAGTAATGGAATAAGAATAAGCATAGCAAGTCCAGCCAGAAAAATACCAATTACAGTCTTCTGTACAAGATTTAATTTCTCCATCATACTTCGTCACCTCCCTTTTTATTCTGGTTTGCCATCTTCAAGTAGATTACCGTGGCAATTAAAACCACTACCGTTGTCATAAAGGAATAAGTGTATGCCAGTTTTGTGCTGGTATCTACACCTGGTATTGCATCAACATAGAAAGCTATTCGTTCTACTAAGAATGGCGCTTTGGAATAACCAAGAACCATTACAGCAATTGACCAGATCTGTATAGCTGCTATCATTCTCATAATAATAGAGGTTGTAATGGAGGGTTTTAAAATCGGTAATGTAATATCTTTAAATATTTGCCATTTGTTTGCACCAAAGCTATAAGCTGCTTCTTTCAATTCTCTCTGCATGCCTTGTAACCCGGCAATCAGGATAATCATAACAGAAGGAGTGACTGTCCAGGTATCAATGGCAATCAGTAGAAAAATTGCATTCATTCCTTCCGCGTTCATAAAAACAATTGGCGAATCAATAATGTTCAAGGTCATAAGTAAAGAGTTTATCCAGCCATCTCTGACCAATCCTGTCTTCCAGAGAATCGCAGTGGCTGTGGGCGTAATTGCCATCGGAACCATAGCTAAAAACATAAATAGCTTGGAGCCCCAGAATTTTCTCGTTAAAATCACGGCTAAGGCCAGTGCTATCACATACTGAATTATTACTGATACCGCAGCAAAGGTTGCTGTATTTACTATAGATTCCGTAAATAAATCTGATTGAAACATTAATTTAAAATTGTCAACCAGCGTAAAGGAACCATCCATTCCAATAAATACTTCTTTTATTCCCGAGACCACCGGTACCAGCCAGAAAATTGCATAATATATAAAAATTGGGAGTAATAAAAAATAGGGCGTCGCATGTTTGAATTTTTTTATTCTGTTATGCACTATCGGTGTCCCCTTTCGTTCATTTCTTTTTTAATTAGGGAAAGGCACCCAAAGGGTGCCTTTCCCAGTGTGGTTCTACTTACTGGGCCACTTTCAAAGCTTCCAGTGCTGTCTGCTTCTCGCTTAAGAAATTATCGCTCGGTACTGCCTTAGTGGTAAGAATCTCATTAAAGATATCTCCAAACAGTAATTTTACAGCATTCCAGTCTGTGTATTGTGTGGAAGGTACACCTGTTACGGTAGCAGTCTGCAAAATAGCAATTCCCGCTTTCATAACAACGTCCTCATCCGTTAAGATATCGCCTACCTCTTCAATCGGGCTCAAAGCTCCGCCATAATTAGAACAGAAATCATAATTCACTTCAGGTCTTGCAATATATTCAATAAATGCCTGTGCAAGGTCAGTATGAGGAGCTCCTTCCTGAATTCCGTAGCACCATGCACCTGATGTAGATCCTACTCCTGTGCTGCCACTAGGTGCTGCTCCTATAACAAAATTATTTGGTGCCGCATTATAGCTGGCTCCTGCCGGTGCCATATGGGAAAATGCCAACCAAACATCACCACTGTCCATAGGCTCGGTAACAGCTGTATATTGGTCTTGTTCTGCATAAAAGCCATCGGCTGCTGCAATTTTAGCTATGATTCCCAATGCGCCTTTGAATCCGTCCGAGGTAAATTCAGGGAAACCGCCGCCATAAGCGAGGCTCATTCCACCCATTGGGTAAAGAAGCTGGGAGCCTGTCATGTTGGCAGGCATCATGGTCTTACCTTCTCCTTCACCTTCAGCAATAGCTACCGCCCAGTCTGCATACTGTTCCCAAGTGATACCCTTTTCTACATCTTCTTGTGTTAGTCCATCTGGCAGATAAGCAAGAGCCTTTACATTGGCAATTACGATATATACGTCAAAGGAGTTTGGTACAAAATAACGAACACCATCTTTATTGGTTGTACCATCAAACATACTTGTATAAGTAGAACCGGTTTCATTCACAACGTCAGTGATGTCCTGCATCCATCCGCCATTTACATAGGGTGCCATATTAGCTGTGTCCGCATAAATAACGTCCGTTACGATATTTCCTGATTCCTGCTCAGTCTGAATTTTAGTAATAGCGTCAGCTTGTGCCACAAAGTCAATACTAATCTCTACGTCATACTCATCTTCAAACCCTTTGAAGTATTCATTCATCAGGTATTCTTTTTCATGTACTTCCGGTGTTCCGCTATATACAATATTTAATTTAGTGGAGGTAATTTCATCCTCACCAGCCTGAGTTGGCCCTTGTGTAGCCTCCTCACCAGCTCCCTTCGTAGGTTCTGTGCTGGTCCCATTTTTTGAGTTCCCACAACCTGCAAAAATGGATATGACCATAATAATACTTAGAAATAAAGCCAAATACTTTTTCATATTCCTCTCTCCTTTGATATTGAAATTTTATAGGGGTAGCTTTATCCTATCATCTATTTGAACAACAAACAATGTGTTAGGGCTCAATCAAAAGCCACTTTATTGTGCAAACAAACAATGGGCTTTTATCATATTCTGATAAAAGCCCATTGTTCTTCTTATCTAGCTGTATGTTCACTTTTATTTTTCCATTTCAATGCTAAAATATACAGCAGCATGAGGTCCTTTCCATTTCTCGGATTCAGCCCTGTTATATCCCAGATCTTCTCCAAACGATAATTCAAGGTGTTTCGATGAATAAAAAGCGCTTCACACACAGCTTTACTATCATTATTCATCTGGGCATAGACGAGAATTGTATTCTTGAGATTATCATCCCCATCCTTTAGCTGAAGATTTTTCATGATTTCTTCCAAGGTATGATTGATTTCAATGTCACTAAGAAGACATTCCAGCTGGAGGTCCGTATAACGAATAATTCTTTCCTTCTTTTGCAGCATTTCTGCCATCCTTCTTGTCTTCTCCGCCGTTTGCACGGTCTTGGAAGCAATATCATAAGGCTCTCCGATATAACATTTATCCAGGTCCGTACTGATGTCCATAATTGCAGTAAGCTTTTTATCCAGCCGCTTCTCCGCCGGAAACAAAATCATAATTCCATCCAGACTCTGTCGGATGATATAATCCTCCTCTCCCAGCATCATCTTTAATTGTTCAATAACACTGTAGCGGACTCGTTTCACATAGATATAGACAGCCACACGATTTTTCTTTAAATCAATATGAAAATACTCTGCCTGGCTAATGAATTTCTCCGTATAATCTTCCCTACGCCGCTGGCTCCATTCATAAAAGAAATCATTTAAACGACTTTCACGAATTGCGCTGATATCATTATAAACTGTATTTTCTATCATAAGCTGCGCAATCGTTACCACGATTTGTCCAATTTGCATGACCTCGTCGACATCGCCGCTAATTCCAATGACTCCTTCTATTTCGTAATTATAAAAAATGGGAAGATTAATACCCTTGCGCTCAGTATTGGTATCCTCATATACATTATAAGCTTCCTTCATCTCCAGAGCCTTAATAGCTCCTTTGTGTACTGTATTAAGACGGGTCTTGTCCCCACTAGCGATAATACTTCCATTCTTGTCCATGATATTAATGTTATATGGAACAATTTCCATTATCTTATCTGCTATCTTCTGTGCATTTTCTTTCGTTAATAAGCCCATATTTTCTATTCCTTCCATAAGATAATTACTTGTGACTTATTCACTACCATTAACCACTTCATCCATTGGAATAAAGTTCAATACATAATCATATAGGTATGGGCTAAGTTCCCAGTTAGCCTCTTCTTTTCCTCTTTGGAACATTTGATATGAATTATTTTATTTATTTCACCGATTTCTTGTTCCATTACATCACCTCTGTTACATGTATTAGATTTCCTATTTTAAATCATCTTTCCATTCCCCATTGTCTTTATAAAAATAATGCTCGCTAATATTATCTTCTAAAAAGACACGCAGCATTCTGTCCATACCTTTTGCTAATTTCATTTCACTAAGTGTATTTAGCTTGACCCAGTAAACATCCCCTTCTTCTGAAGAAGTTATTTCACCTGTGAATTTATTTGTTTTATAAAATAAAACTACATATCTTGAATTATCCTGTTGAATCCATTGCTTTGTGCCGCATAATTGTGGGTTAGAGATATGTAATCCTGTTTCTTCATATACTTCTCTAATTACAGAATCTACAAATGATTCCTCTTTTTCAATATGTCCACCCGGAAAAGTGATGCCTCCCCAATCTTGATCTTTCCTTTCCTGAACCAGAACATTTCCATCATTATCATAAATCATGCACATATTTGTAAATATTGCTCGTTCACTTCGGTCCATAGGTTCCTCCTGCAAATATCTTTTGATTTTATATCCTTTTATTGTTCAGATTTATCATATACATGGCTTTCTATGTATGACATCATATTATTCCTTGTCCTTAGATAAGCTATCAATGCCAGGATTACTGATAGCGTTGATATGATTGTTTTACTCATTAGGATACCAGTAAAATACATGATAAGGAACAAAATTATATATAGTATAATAAGACCTTTATGATCTTTTAACCATTTCTTTTTATAGAAGTCACTTCGTTCTTTCAGTGAAAATGTACTACTTTTTAGAATATTAATGATTATATCCTCTGCTTTCTGACGATAACTATCCTCGTTAAACCTCTCGCCGCTGATTAATTCATTTATACTGACTGTAAATAAATTGCTTAACATTTGAAGCATTTCAACACTGGGTAAATAATTACCGTTTTCCCAACGGGAAATGGTCTTGTTCGTAACCCCTAGTTTTTCACCTAACTCTTCTTGGGTTAACTTATTCTCATGTCGAAGTTCTGCAATAAATGCACCTATCTTAATTAAATCCATCTTTTATAACCTCTCTTCTTGAATTCTACGTAGAAAAGTATAAATAGAAACACTTCAAAAGTCCTTACCATAAACAGCGAATGGAATTGGTAATGATTTTAGTCATAAATTTAGTTCTATTTGCTATACCTAAAATAATTTCATTCTTATACATCATAAAATTAAAATAAAACCTTATTTTAAACAATATATTAAAGACAAGAGCAGATATTTACTTTAACAGCTCCGCTCTTGTCAATTTTAAAAATATTATTTAATTTTACACTTTTACCTTCTAAATATGTTCACTTAAATTTTAATGTAGATACAAAAATGAACTAATACAATTATGGAAGATTTCTTTTTTTATACTGAAATATATATCATTAGCTAATTCATCCATTGTATAAATCAGCAGCCGCTCTTTCTATACCAAACTTATCAATTTTATAGTTATTTACAGATGTTTGTTTTTTAATATACTTCGGATTTTTTATATAATAATCAAAAATCGTAGCAACTTTTTCGAATACTTCGCTATCCGCTTTTTTACAACTTCACTTTTTATTACATTTTCAAATACAAATTCTTTTGTATTTTTAAAATCGACTTTATATTTTTAGAAAATTAATTTCGTCAATATCTTCATTGCTCTCAATTAAATCATGAACAAATCCATTAATCCAAGTTTTACAATAGATTTTTTCGCTAAAATGTTTTGACCATACCTCTTGCTCAAATTATTCATAGCTAATTAGTTTTTCTCCTTGAGCATCTTCGATGTCATGTCTAATATAAGCAATCCCCTCAGAGATATTCAAGGCACATATATTTGTAAGGAGACATCAACTACTTAGCAAAGACATCCCATATCAAATTGGATATAATGTTAATTATTATGATGATTATTATGTAAATCATTAAAGAAAAATTATTAATTTTTTTTAATTCAGCATCGATATTTATATTATAATTATTTTGATTATTATGCCATTGATACACTACAGTATTCTTATCATCATAGTCTTTGGGTTTATATTCGTTATATAAATCGTTTTCCAGTTTTCTGATTTTATAGTATCCTTGAGTATCCATCTTTATATTATCTTTACAAACTAATACAAAAAAGACCTCATTTATATAATTGATAGGATTTTTTATCTTTCCTTTTACAGCCTCAGGCAATGATCTAAATTCATTAATCTTTATGAAATATTTATAGTTGTTTGTAATGTACGGGCTATCTATTGCATAATTACCAACCCACTTTTTACTAACCGCATTATTAACTGTAACATAAGGAATTCTCCATCTTATGTATATGCTCCCAGGATAATGTAGCTCCTTAATACTTTCTAAATTAAAACATACTATACTTCCCTTATCACAATGATTAATTGTTGGAGCAAATTTATTTAAAGGAGTAATTCTCTCTAATTCGTCCCCAATTTTCAACTCTATCATTGTATCATCCTCTTTCTTATTGATTATACAATTCTTATTAAAAACACCACTTATTACTGTTTCATAACTAAAACTTTCAAATAAATCGGTAATATTTTTAAGATTGATATAGAATGGTACAAATACAAAAAACTTCTCAAATGTTAGTTCTTTATAAAATCTAATACCAAAATCCAAATATGAATTTATTCTCTCAAAATCGAGCCAAGCATTTACGTTTATATCTATTTTACATTTTGTATTATTATCATGCCAAAATGCAAAAACATCATCTGTATAGTTATACCTTATCAATCATATACCTCCCATGTTGGCGTAAATTACAATCCATATAAAAGTTTGAGTTTTTTCTATAAATCGCATATTTAAAAGTCTTCTAAAGTGATGTGAAAAGAATCCCTCAAAATATTTACCGAATTCAAATATTATAATCTACTAGTTCGAAGTCAAAGGCTAGAACACCATACTGTCTTTCCAAGTCCGCGTAGTTAGGTATTGATAAATAAATCCTAATGCCCTGCTCAATATCTTTAACATTATCAAGTAAATTGTCAATACCCTCTGCTTCGAGCATTTCTCTTATCGTTTTATAATGGGTTTTTCTGCAAATTTTTATGACAACAAACATTGAGGGATTCCTTTTTGAAAAAAAACGTATCATATCACCAATTTGCCATCTTTGAAACATTGGATTGGCCATTCTTGCCTCTTTGGTTTTTCTTCCACTTGCAATCTGTCTTATATATCTTTCTTTCAACGTACATGATTTCATTTACTATCACCTTCTTCGTTATAAAATTCAAACACGTAAACCCCTAATTTTTCTTTGTAAACCGTGTAAAATTCTTGTAGTAAAGTTAAAACTTCTTCTTTGCACGTAGCCCAGGGCATAATTTGCTTATAATCCTCTTTCATAAACATATCAACAAATGATTTATAAACTCGAATATCACTTACTTTGACTTGTGCACTTCTTGAATAATTATTAAAACATATATAATCTCCTATAACAATATCTTTTATTGTATTATATCCAACTCTAACCTCTAATGTTTTCTCTCCTGTTAAAATAGAATTTAAAAAGCTACTTTTTACTCTCATATTTCTAATAATTTCTGGTGTAATGTCATAACTCCACTGTTGTGTTACAACATCTGGGTTATATGCAGCGGGTAAAACGCCATCTAGCCGCCAGCCAAGTTTCTGAAGCGTATATGTTTCTTCAACGGATGGATTTAAATGCGCATACACTTTATGCCCATATTTTGACAATTGATACGGTAAATCGATTAATAAAGCATTGAATGCTGATCTCCTGCCTGCTATTAAAGGCATTATTTTTATGGGAGTACCCTTTTTAGGAGTAGCTCCTGCTACACCTATAGGATTCATATTTGCATCAATTGCTACATATATTAATTTATATTTTGCATTAACATCTTTTAAATCTCGTCGATCATACCCATCAAAAAGTGATTTTACCCACTCGTTATCTATGCCATTAAATGATCTTGGTAATTCTATTAATAACATTTCCTTAATTTTATCTCTAATTTCAAATTTAATCTCATCAAGTTCAATAACTGATACATTTTCTCTATCAATTAATTCTGTTATGGACTCTTGGCCCAGAATCTTGTAAAACATGTTCTCATTTATTCCAATCTTATAGTGACTTGCTGACATTCCTGCTTTAACAAAACCCATTTTTATAAAAAATCTTTGTGCGAGATCATTATTTTCTGCAACTGTACAATATATTTGTCGAATGTTTTTTTTGCTTAAAATGTAATTTTCAGCAAATTTGTATAATTTAATACCAATACCATATCTATGTCGGCTCTCTTCAACTACTATTAAAGGACTAATCTTATATGTCATTTGTTTTTTTCCAACTATATGAATCATCCCTACACGTTTTCCATTTGCTACCGCAATAAACATACGCTGTTCAAAAGAGAAAAAACCCAAATTATCGTTTCCGTTATTTAAGTGACTAAAAAAAATCCTTTTGGCATGTTCTCCATGATTTCCATCATAATATGGCTCCAATGCTTCTTGCATGATATTAATCACCCATTCTAAATCATTTATATTTGCTTCTCTTATTTCAATAGCAGTCACATTTTCGCCTCATTTCAGTCAATACTTTTGGAATATCTATATTTTACCATATATATTACCCACTTTGCTAATATTTTTTATTATTAGTTAATTTGCAATATTAATCCTCAATGATTTGTCATATTTTGATTTCATCTCTTTATATCATCTTGGCTTTATTCGCAAGAAATTTGATTCCAATTCCACAATATAGACTCCACACCACTTCATTCCCACTAAAGTTGGCATAGCAACCATGCTTCGTCAAAAATGTATAACAAAAATATACAATACTTTAAATAGTTAAACACTAAATCATATTATTGCATATATATCTAAAAAATAGTATTATAGTATCATATTTTACAATAATATGTTATAATTGTTGTTTTTTACATTTATGTATTATAATAGAGTTGTGTTAACATTACTACATATTAACCAATGAAACACCAGTAAACTCTAAGGAGGTAATACAATGAAAAGTAAATTGCAAAAGATAATGGTTTTGGTAATAATGATTACTACCATTATAGGAAATGTATCGACAGCAAGTGCGGCAGATCCGTATTTAACGGGAGGTAAATTTAATAAGTCCAATTTAACTTACTACATTGATACAACACCATCTTCATCTGATGTTCCAGCGGTATTTGACAGCGTGAATTTATATAATGCTATAGAGAATGCCTTTTCAATGTGGAATACTATCATGAGCTCATATAGTATCAACTTATCATTTACTTCAACCACAAGCAGAAGTAATGCAGATATTATAGTAGTAATGGGTACGACTGGTGGTCCATATGGAAAGGTCACACATGAGCCTGCAAATTCTTCTATATATACTAAATCAATAATAACAATTAATGATTACTTAATATATTTACATTGGACAGGCGGTGTGCTTAGTGGTGGTCAAATTTTTCACATTATGATGCACGAAATTGGGCACACAATTGGATTAGCTGATATTTCTGATGATGTTGCTAGCGCAAATAATATTACTAGCGTGATGATGAATATATTCTCCGTATATTTCCATAATAGTCCTACTAGTTTTGATAGAACCAATATTAAAAAAATGTATTAATACATAACATATTGTAACAGCTTCCTACATCACATAGGAAGCTGTTTTATATGTCATATATTTTAAAAATTTGGCACAACTTCATAGAATATATATACATCGCCTTTGTCATATGTAACTAGTATGTAATCCTTTATCCCGTTATAGCTATCTTCTCTAAATTTCATAAGTATTTTGCCACCATAATATGTTATATAATTAATATCATCTTTTATAAAATACCGTCTTGTAAAAATAATATTATATCCATCATACTGTAAGATGCTAATTGATGGATAACCATCAACATTAAATATAGTTATTCTTATTTTATCTGGTATTCCATTTTCTACATTATTTAAAAATTGTTGTAGTCTTATAAGATTATATGGTTGAGCCCCCAATGCAATAACATCACCATTATTAAGAGCCATCTGAAATGCATAATCTGTTGGTAATAATGATAATTCTTTCTCGTGTTGATGCTGATAATCTTGCATACATCTGTCCTTTTATTCTTTATATTATTGTATTCAAACGTTATGATAATGTTCTTATAATAGGGTATAGGTAACAAAGAGATATGCATCTAAAGCATAAATTGTTCAATTCATAATATGTTAATAATCAATATCCACTTTTATCTCAATATTATAACTCACTACATTTTTCAAGTTAATAAAACGCAATTCTCAATGTACACCGTCCTCGGAAACAGATAATATCCTTCTTAGATTTTTGTTTAATTATCTTGTCAAACTTCAACAAAACTTTATGTCATCAGACGAAATTTGAAACTTTACCCCCCTTATTTAATGAATAATAGAAACTAACACTTTTAATAAAATGGATAATAAATCAAGAGAACTGCAAATATTACCAGAAACTATTTGATTACATACTTTTGCCAGTATTTCTGTCTTTTATGTATATAAGAAGTTATCTTTAGCTAATAATATATGTATTTTTTCATTGCTATTTTCTCCGTTGCATTCCAAACACAAAAAATCAAGGGTTCCAAAGTTTATTTAAACTCTGAAACCCTTGATTTTATATACTGCAGTCGAGGGGACTTGAACCCCTACCCAGAAACCCGGACTAGATCCTTAGTCTAGCGCGTATGCCAATTCCGCCACGACTGCAAAACCCTATTAATCAGTCAATTATTTTCATTGATTTATACTGATTTGTTCACTCGTGATGTCTAGCGAACGAATTATATTATAACAAGAACTAATATCGATTGCAACATATTTTTTAAAGTTATGTCACTTTTTTGTGATTATTTTAAATTCAGTTTATTTTAATATAGTAATATCTTACATATTGTTCCTTTACATCTAAATTCTGTACTTGTTGTTCTGGTATTGAATACTGAATTCTCAAGTCAGGTTATGAAGTGCTGAATATTTGCTTTGTCACAATAAACCTTATTATATTTTTTCACTTACGTATTCTACCATAAATAAAAAGACCTTTCATTCTATGAAACAATCCAAGATTTAATGAAGCTTGAGATTATTTATTAAGACGAAAGGTCTTATATAAATTTAATAGCTGTAATGGATTACTAAATCCATTACACTAATACCTGCTATTCTTTCTTCTTTCTCACACAGGCATCAAACACATCCCTCATTGCTGGATTACTAATTAATTTACCATGATAATCAAAACGCGAACCATGGCAAGGACAATCCCAGGTAAGTTCATTTGGATTCCACTCCAGGCTGCAGCCCAGATGTGGACATTTTGTAGAGATAAAATAGTATCGTTGATTTAAATCACGATAAACGCCTACCTTCTGGCCATCTTTACTAATAATACCTGCTTTTCCTGGCTCTATATCTTTTAATTTATCCTTGGTAATTTTCAAATGCTCAACTAAGAGACTTTTAGAAACTATAGCTGCATCTTTTACGAATACTTTACTACCAGAGAAGAACAACCTACGTGGGTTAAATACTTTATGATAGATATTTTTACGCCCCATAATTTTATCTGTAATAATCATTGCTGCTACCATAGAACTCGTCATTCCCCATTTATTAAATCCTGTAGCAACATAGATATTCGGTGTATTTACAGAGTACCTTCCAATATAAGGGATGGAGTCAGGTGTCATACAATCCTGATTAGACCAAGTATATTTAATATTAGAATTTGGATACCATCGACTTGCCGCTTCCTCAAGTTTTGCATAAGCATCCAGCGGTTTTGTCTCACCCGTTCTATGCTTTCCTCCACCAAGGAGTAGATAGTCCTTATAATTACGAAATGAGAATCCATTTGGGTCTGCATCCAGATACATTCCGTCCAGACGTGCCTTATTCTCAATGTCTTCACCTAGTATAGCAGCAACATACTGCCTTTCTTGATGCATTTTAAAGAAATAATATCCTGGGGCATTAATGAATGGATAATGAGTTGTAATAACAATACTTTTAGCATTCACTCTGCCTTTGTCCGTTATGATTAAACCTTCACTACGAATTTCGGTGACTCTTGTATTCTCATAGATTGTAAGCTTCTTTGCTATACCATCAATAAACTTAAGAGGATGAAACTGCGCTTGACGGTCAAAGCGCATTGCAGCCTTAACTTGAAAAGGCAGAGTGGTTTCTTTCGTCAGAACTGCTGGCAATCCTAACTTTCTTGCAGCATCCACCTCTTTTCGAAGCTTACCATCATCCTGTAAGGTATATAAATAGGCTGGTAATGTTTGAAAATCACAATCTATCTTCTCTTCATTTATAATTTCCTCAAACATCTCAATCGCCTTCTGATTGCCGGCAGCGTATTCCCACGCTAATTCTTCACCCTTATAAGTCATAAGCTTATGATAAATTAGACCATGTTGGGAAGAAATCTTAGCTGTAGTATTACCTGTAATTCCACTACCAGTTTCCTTACATTCTATTAGCGCTACAGAAATACCCTTCTGCTGAAGTAAATAAGCAGTAAGAACTCCGGCAAGCCCGGCACCGATTACTGCAACTTCCGGGCTAATATCTCCCTGTAATTCGGGACGATGCGATTTTTCTGTTTCCTGTCCTTCATAGCGAATATGTTTTTGTATCCATAAGGACTCTCCTCGTTCCTTAGCATTTCCATCAAATACTCCATTTTCTTTCCAGATCGTCTGCATAATTACCTCTTTCCTACAAAAACATATTATAGTACCAATTTGATACTTATATTTTCCGAAACAAGAAATATTTATACAAAAAAATAAGACGCAGTAACAATGCGTCTTGGCAAAAAATTAACTCCCCGAGTAGGGCTCGAACCTACAACCCCACGGTTAACAGCCGTGTGCTCTACCATTGAGCTATCGAGGAATACTTTAGTTATTTTAATACGCTAAAGCAAAGATGTCAAGACTTTTTCTAAAGATATTGGAGGATATTACTAAAGTAATTTTGCAATAGTTTAGCCCTACACGTATCTTACGTATCAGTATTATTACCTTTTATGTTAAATAGATTCCTCTAATTATAGAGGGTAATATTATTGCATGGATTAATATTTTAGTTGAAATTGCATAGGAGCTGTGATATAATCAAGTTCGTGCCGTAAACACGGAATACACATGCAGTTGTGGCGGAATTGGCATACGCGCTAGATTCAGGTTCTAGTCCGGGTAACTGGGTAGGGGTTCAAGTCCCCTCAACTGCATTAATAGCCAGTTTTTGCTGGTGTTTCAAAAGTAAATGAACTTCTTAAATACTCGTTCGATTTCTGTAAGAAATTACAGCAGTCTGGCGAGTATTTTTTTGTAGAAAAAAGTTACAAGGCTTTTTCATTTTACTAAAATATCGGGTAACTCATTGTCAAATAAAATCCCGTTATACTCCTTTCAAATTTTTACAAACCAATAAATCCAATTCCAATATATAAAGAGCCGGTCACACACCTTAAAGTGACCGGCCTAATATTTAATGTTAATAATCTATTGTAATCAATCACCAAGATAAATCAGCCGATCGTTACATACAACCACCCATTGTAAGAACTATCTAAGTGTATTTATAACCAGTATTTTCTCTATTACATTCCATAATAATATAATAGTCATCATCGTCCTTGTTTCTAACATCAATACCTTGTGATAACGAAGTAGATCACAAAGGTTTATATAAATAATAGTAACTTATAATTGGGCTGTCAGAAATATGGATTAGGTTCACTAAACATACTAAATAGCGTATATTATGTAGTCACATCGAAGATAAAATGTATAATCATGTGAGAAGCTTAAATACAGCGTAGTATTCAATTTGCTTATACTGTGTTATTTTCTAAAACAATTAAATCGCTCAACATATCCCAATCTGTTTTATTCATTCGAGAAAAATAATGACCTTTAAAGTAACAAGGCGTATGTTTTATACCATCTATATGATATGAAACATGCAAAGAACCGCAACAGGGATGACAAGTTTCACATTCCTTTGTAGCAGTTATTGTTTTTTTTATTGTGTCGGAACAACTCGACATTTTTTCATTATAATTATCAATGTACAATAAATTGGCCTTTACGAGTAATGAATTACCGGATACCTCCATCCAAAACAATACTTTCCTATTGCTTTGTTTGTTAAATATAATTCTATATCCGTTTGGTCTTCTTTTGAAAACAATTTTGCATCCGAGTGACTCACCTGTTTGGTGCAATGTTTTTGCAATTTCATATTCCTCATCCGGTAATATATTGAAAGAATCTAGTTTATCCATTGGTATTAGCCTCCAAAAAATATTAATATTCCATCTCACCGCCGAATATAGCAATCACCTCAGCTAACAATTCTACCATGCTATTAAGCTGCAACTAACCCTAATATGACGAAACAAAAGGATTTTAGCCACTTACAGCATTTTGCTTATTAGCAAGTACTATAATATTTTTTCCAAGTCGTGGTTAATCTCATCGAATTTCCTGTACTCATGCGGGATATCCAACGAGTCCAAATATAAATGTAAAATTTCATTATCACAAAATAATATGTCAGCTGTGCCGATATGAATATCAATTTTTAGTTTACCTCGAATTTTTTCCGCATTTTGCCGTACCAAATATAAAATATTGTTTTCCTCCAAATACCATTCTTCTCTTATCATATCTTCGTATAACTCAATGGCTTTTTCCGGTGCTACACCCACAGTACGGTATTCTTTGTGATAGAGATGGTGATAGGTTCCTGCGTAAGGGGTTACGGAACCAAACAGATCGGAGTGCTTAACTGCATAATAAAACGCCATGTTGCCGCCCATCGAAAACCCTGACAACATTCTGTTCTCGCGGGTTGTGTCTGTTTTGTACTGACAGTCAATATAGGGAATCAGTTCCTTAATAATGATGGATTCAATTTGCAATAAGGCATCGAGATAATTGTCTTCCGATGAAATGGCGTTGACAAATACAGTAATGGCCCGTCTGTTTTTATAGACCTTTTCCAGCGGCCATATCTCGGAAGATTCGTTGCCCGTCCATCCGTGAATGTGGTACACAACCGGATATTTTTCGCTGCAGTCTTTGTACTCGGGTGGAAGATAGATGTTATAGCCTATTTCGTGATTTAATACTTGGCTGTAAAATGTTTTATGAGTAACATATTGAGGTAATTCTGCTGGTGGGTTTACAAAGTTCATTCAACACTCCTCCTATGCCGACTAATATAAATAATATCGTTGAACTTGAGAAAACAACTACATCTTAGAAAATATTTCTACTGCTTGATTATATTGCAAGACAAACTGCTATTCAAGTGTAAGTTAGTCGGATTCAACTCTTATCTCAAGTTCGTTCCTGAAAGCAGATTGTTAGCTTGAAACATTGAGATCTTATTATTTGATGCTGATAGTTGCTTCTAAAATATTTTTCAACTTCATTACCTGTTTTTCTATTTGGAAGCATAGTAAGCACATACTCACTGTAAATCCGTATTCATTATTCGAGCACTTCTTGTTTTATATCTGTTATAAGCAAAAGCATACTCCTCTATAAATTCTGTTTTAAACTTAGGAGAGAATATGCAATATATGGCAAGGCAACTGCAAAAGAACATTTTAGTATATCGAATTGTCATGCTAATATCTATTGAATATGGGGAAATAAGCTGGCTTCCCAATAAATTTCCAAACATATGAACAAGCGCCCCTGCTAAAATACTTCTTTTAGTTTTAACATAGACATATGAAACCGCAAAGTTTAAAAGCATTACCGCAGGAATGTACATTATTGCATTAAACAGGGAATTCTGAAGTAAATCATATTGAGCTTGCCCTGGAGTAAAATACCATGCTAGATGCCAGATACTCCAAATAAAGCCTAATATCAAAGTAGCGCCTGTAAAGCCATACCTAATAAATAAGTGATCCAGTGCATAACCTCTCCACCCAAATTCTTCATTTAAAGGTCCAGAAATAAGTGAAATAATTAGCATCAAAAAAATGTTCAGAGGATTTTGTATAATTGCATGGATATAGTTCATTCCTGGCATTTCAAATTTTAAAAGGCATACACCTATTATAAGAGCTATAATTGTAATTGCCGAAAAAAAGACAATAATAAAAAATAACCATTTCATTCCCATGTAGTGGAAGCTGAAACATCGTTTAAAATAATCTGCTTTTTGTTGTTTTGAATATGTAATAAATACTAAAAATAAAGCTGTAACAGAAGGTGCTCCGCCACCAAAATAAAAAATAAAAGTTCCTATTGGTGTCCCATCTATTTCCATAATTACAGGAATAAAACCAAAACTCCACGTCCAGATAAGCGTAATAGAGAAGAATATGATTAAATTCTTATCAATTGTGTGTTTTTCCGTCATTTTCACGCCGCCTTACTAATTGTTTGTTTATATACTCAATATCTCTTTTCACTATTGTTACATCAAGAAAGTATGCAGGAATATACACTATCGCTACATATAAAAAAACTAACCACCAATTTGATTTATAAAACCACTGAAAAAAATATCCATATAAAAGTACAAAAACAGAAACTATAATATACTCAACAACGATATTTAATAAAAATATATCAAAAAGATTTCTTTTTAATAATTGTTGAATTAAAATAATCGAAAATGATAATAGCAAGATTTGATATATAATCATTGTTTCTTTTGGTGCATTAAAAAATAAATTTGAGATAGAGAATACCAAAAAAGTTATAATAGCAGAAAGCATAAGAGTTTTTTTTAATATTTCTTTTATCATTGTACTTCCTCCATTAATTTCTTTTTAATGCTTTTTATATATGTCCTTGCAACGATTAGCTTTTCTCCATTAGATAAAGTGGCTTCTAATTGACTATTCAAAAGTTGTTTGATGCTATAAAGCATATCCATATTCATTAAACAGGATTTTCCAACTCGCACAATGCTTGTCCCAGTTAAAAATTGTTCTAATTCATACAGTTTTTTATCTGAAATATATATTTCATTTTTGGTATATATAAATGTTTTTCGCTCTACTGATTCAATATAGTATATATTTGTAATACTAATGGAAAACAATATTCCATTCCCGTTACAGTTAATCTTCAAGTCCAGCGAATTGATTTTGTTAATTATAGTTTGGATTTTATTATCAAATTCTGGATATTCAACTGTTATAGTTAATGGCTTGTCCTTTACTTGTTTTGTAATTATGTTCATTATGTACCTCCTCAAAAGAATTTTAACATAAAGACAAATTAAAAAAAGGATAATTTCGTAACTTACAAATTCCATTACACCAGTTACAATTAGAAATACAATTTTTTATAAGTCTTTACAATAATCTTACGGGATTCAAGTCCACTCAACTGCATTACTGAAAAGCAAAAGCTTCCAAAGTTTTAATTATCTTTGGAAGCCTTTTTAACTTTTATTTTATATATCGGTGTATCACAATCAAATAACTTGTTTTAATTTTTCCACCACTTCAATATCAGCAGGAAGCCAATTCACACTATCCAGCTCATTTCTACAAAGCCATTTTACTGCTTCGTGCTCAATCAGATTAATATCCCTAGATATCAGCTTACATAAAAAACAATGCATCGTTAGATGAAAATTAGGATAGTCGTATTCCACAGTATGAAACAACTCTCCAATCTGAATTTCAGCATCTAACTCCTCTTTTATCTCGCGGATTAAAGCATTCTCTGGCGTTTCATTTACCTCGATTTTCCCTCCAGGAAACTCCCATCCACCTTTAAATTCTCCATAGCCACGTTGAGTAGATAGTACTTTCTCACCGTCTAAAATTATTGCTGCAACCACCTCGATTGTCTTCATACTATCCCTCCAAATACCTTTAATAAAGCAAGGCAACAAAATAAGAAAGCTTACTTATACCTACATACACCTTTCAATTAATTAACAATATAATCATAAATATCATCTCTCACTGGAGTAACAAGCTTATAACAAATCTCTACTGCTGTCTTTGTTGTATTTGTCATTACAAATTCCTTTGCTTCACCAGTTGCTTTAATCTTACCCAAATAATAAAATTCTTTTGATATCTTATCATCTTTATTTTTCCTAACGAATAGTTCCATCTCCACACCTAATTCATCAGCATGTAAAGCCGTATTTACATCCTCTGAAGATAATGATCTGCCTGCTTTTGATATGGCGATAAGAGTAGAATTATTAATAAATCTATCTTCATATTTAACGGTATCTTGTATATGTTCAGATTTATCATAATTAATAAATACAGGGTATGTTTTTGTTTTTTTGTCGTACTTATAACCGCCAATATTTAAGGCAACATCACCCTTTTCCCATTCCAGTAGACGACATACATCATCATATGTATACTTTGAATACAACTGAAAACTAGTATTCTTATAACGATCCGCATAATCTCTATTGTATCTGGATATTCCAAACTCAATCACTTCTTTAATCATGTAATAGAAGTTGTTATCCGATAATTCACTTAAAAAACTTCTGCTAATATTAAATTCATCCTCAGCAGGTTCGATGAATACACACTCTTCATAAGTACTTTTACCTGTCCCGGTATTAAACTCATTTGTCAGTACATTTATTAAATTCCTCTTTGTAACCTCTGTTATATTAATACCGTATTGTCGTGCTAATTCAATTTGCAAATATTTAAACCCAACATTTTTGTATGTCAGTAACCTATTTATTAATGCTAGTTCATGCACTCTTTTACCTGCTGCAAATTTTCTACATATTAACTCAAGATATTTTTGAGCTCTCTCTGAAATCCTGACCTCATAATCTTTTTCATATTTTACAAGAAATGAATAATAAGACCCTAGAGAAGGATTGCTAAATATTCTAAGCACATCAATCTCACCATATTTATCGAAATCCTCTAAAGAAGGAATTTTCCCTAATTTATATTTCAAATTCTTGTAGCTATCTTTTATAAAGCGGATATCATTAAAATTCGTTACATCTATTGATTCAAATATTCTCTTCTTCGTGATTTCATCAAAGTGAATTGTTGAACTTCCAGGTATGATACGATTGCCTTCGACAATGTAATTTCTAATTGTATCTTTGTTATAACTCTTATCCCCAGATAAAGCAATCGGTATCATAAAGTTGTTCTTATAATTTGCTATAAAATCCAGAATTACTACGAATTCTTTATTATCAGCTTTTCTGAGCCCTCTACCCAATTGCTGTACAAATATAATTGGTGATTGAGTCGGCCTTAGCATGATGATTTGATTTACTTCTGGGATGTCTACACCTTCATTAAAAATATCCACAGTAAAAATATAGTCTAATTTATTATTAAGGTTATCTGATACCAAACGCTCAATCGCATCTTCTCTCTCTTGCTGTGAATGTTCTCCTGTCAATGCCATAGTTTGATAACTTCTCATATTAAACTTATTACTTAACTCTTCTGCTTCTTTTTTAGAACTGCAAAAAACCAAACCTTTTACTCGTTCTCCACTGTATCCAAAATATTCTGCTTTTTCGATTACATGGTCCACTCTCTGGTCTGAGGTAAGCAACATGAAATTGTTAACTCCGGTTTCGTCATCAATACTCTTCCCATTCATCTCTATATCAGTAATTCCAAAATAGTTGAATGGACATAATAAGTCCTCCTTCAGTGCCTGCTCAAGTCTTATTTCATAAGCAATATTATGATCAAATGCACTAAATACATCAAAACCATCCATTCTTTCTGGTGAAGCCGTCATACCTAACCATAAATTTGGTTTAAAATAAGCCATAATATTTTGATAGCTTTGAGCACCAATCCTATGAGCCTCATCAATTATTATAACTTCAAATTCATCTGGATCAAACTCTTCGCGTACCTCTTTTTTTGCCATCATATTCATAGTGGCAAATAAAAAATCAACTTTAGTTTCCTTTGAACTGCCAGAAAGCAAACCCATTTTTCGAGTATCTTCAAATACATTTTTAAAACTTTTAATTGCCTGCTTAGCAATCTGTTCTCTATGGACTAGAAATAGCGCTTTTTTAGCTCCGGTATCTCTTAAGGCAAATGCAGAGGCATACGTTTTCCCTGTTCCCGTTGAAGAAATTAGAAGCGCTTTATTTTTTTGCTCTGACAGCATTTTCCTTAAATTTGCAACAAAATCAATCTGCATTTGGTTGGGTTGAAGTCTATATTGAGATATAGAAGGAATTTCCCTATCCTTTGCAATTGATTTCTGCCGTTTTATAATATCGTAATTGACGGTATAGTTATCTATACAATCCGCGTAATATACCGCCTTTTTCGAGTTCCATAGATGATCAAATTCCTTCACAACATCGTCAGCATACTCCCCTTGCTCTGTGGAAAGGATTTTTGTATTCCACTCCTTACTTCTTGTTAAAGCCCCTATTGTAATATTTGAACTACCAATTATGATTCGATAGATTTGGTCTTTCTTAAAAATATATCCTTTTGTATGAAATCCTTCTCCTTTGCCTTCTGTGCAGTACATTTTAAGATCTATATTTTTTAGCTCTGCTAATTTTCTTAAGGCTCTAGGCTCACTGAAATGAAGATAGTCCGTAGTAAGAACTTTACCTGAAATGTTTTTCTTTTCTAATTCTTTAAGTATTAATAAAAGCGGATTTAACCCACTCATGGTGATAAAAGCTACACTTATAAAGAAATAATCACATTTCCCTAACTCTGATTCAATTGAGGATAAAACTTTTCTTCGTTCCTGATAATTATTCGATATAAATTGTGGTTTGTAAGCTAAATTTGATGTATTATTTTTATCAATATATGCAGTTTCACAACCCGCCATAATTTTCTCTGAAATATCAGCACTGTGCATTCTTTAATTCCCCCCTTAAACTAATGCAATACGGTTCTTTTTATTAAAACTAAACAAACCACCCTACTCCATCATAATCTTCAACAACGTCACAAAATACCAATCCGACTCACTCTGGTACAGCACCTGCTTAGCATAGGCCGGATTATCGGTAATGATATTGTCCACTCCAATTCTCCTAAGACGCTCTATCTCTGTTTTTGAATTTACCGTCCATACAATGAGTTCCTTGCCATTATCATGAATGGTACCGAGAATATTTTTAGTAATCAGATTGGACTTCATGCTGAAAAAGTCTACGGCTTCATTCTCTATTAACCCTGAATAGAGCTGATAGGTGATGTATCCGGTTCTTATGTCAGGATTTAACTCCTTTACCTCTTCTAAGCATTTTAAACTGGTAGAGGTAATCACGCACTGCCATACCATTTCATACTCTTCAATCAAGGCAACGACCTTCTCAGTCAATCCTTCCTCATCGTTGCGATATTTAAGGTCCAGATTGAGTAATACTCTACCTTTACAGTTTTCCAGAGTCTCCTGAAGCGTAGGTATCTTCGTACCTGCAAAGCTCTCATCCATCCATACACCAGCGTCAAGTTCTTCCACTTCCTCATAAGTCACATCATATATATTCTTTTTTAATCCTGTTGTCCGTTTCAGGCTGCTGTCATGAAGAAGCACCGGTATTCCATCCTTGGTGACTCTCACATCCACTTCCACATAATCCGCTCCCTCGTCAATTGCTTTATCAATTGCTGGGATTGTATTCTCCGGAATGTCATGGGAGAATCCTCGGTGGGAAGTCACCTTAAGGTTATCCAGGTTCATATATTCCAGAGGAGAACCATTTCTTAATATCTTTGCAAAGTAATAGAGGTTAATTGCAACCAATATTAATAAGGTCGTTATTAATACCTTCTTAACGGATCTGGTTTTAATATTATTTTTGTAAAAGGATAAATTCTCCGGCAGTTCTACATTTTCATCTGTCTTTAATTGATAGAAATAAAATAAATGTGTATATAAAGCCAGATTCCCAATGGTACAGATAAGAAATATAAAGGTAATCAGATAAACCTGCATATTTTCATTGAGGAAGATAAACATGGTGATTGCCTTTTGTTTATCGAAGGTACCCGAAACAAATATCATAGTGACTGCCATGATAAACAAGTACAGAGCAGCAACTACAAGCATAATAAAAATATTCCATCCTATAAAATATAAAAATGTACGCAGAGGCTTATTGGCTTTTCTATCTTTCCCTAGCTTAGAAGCTTCCGTATAAGTCTTATTTTCCAGCAAAAAATTATGATAAATAAAAGCTCTCCTGAATAAGAGCAGACATATTAGACCAATGATGATTGCGAAGATGAGGAGTCTGAAAATATTGTCCGGAACCTCGTCTGCAACAAAACGAATCATACGGTTTTTATATAGAACAAAGGAGAATAAAGGCAAATTAAAGATGCAGAGAGTACTCCAGGCAGCAGGTATTAATCTGATATTTCCTTTTGGCAAACTTAGGAGAACCTTATATAAGGCTTGTAAAACAACCCAATATACCTTTACCTTCTTTTGTTCTTCCAATTGTCCAAAGAAAATAATAAGATAGTATATTTCAATTAGTAAAAACAATCCAATAATGTAAAATAACAGGATTATCATAAGAATGGATACGGGATTTAATAAGAAACTTCCTATGTTATGTGCTGTAACATATCGAAAGCCCGTAACGTTTAATGTAAAATGATAGATATATGATATCAGGGGTGTCAGAACTGCAAAAAATAATAGAAGCAAACCACCCTGGCCTATTAATAGGGAAATGATATTATTAAAAATCAACTTAAACGCATTAATATAAATTTTATTTCTTAAAATTTTCTTCATTATGAACTATTTCACAACTCTCTTTCATTTGTCTTCTTAGTAGTATTGTATGCTAATTCCTAATTTTCGACAAGTTTTTTTGCTTGTCAATATAACAAAATGTAAGATTGTTATGATAGTCTGATCCTTAAACAGGATGAAACGATAAATCGTTCACTTGTCATGAATAAAGAAAGTTACCTGCTCATTGCTTAATGCCTAAAACATAGACAAATACTGCTAATATGTGTTATAATTTGGTATATTGCGTATTGGGAGGCAACAAATGAATCTTAAGAAAAAACACGTTAAAATTATTATTTCTATGGCACTAATCCTTACCTTACTTGCTACAAATCTATCTCCATTTTCACAAATGAAGATGTCAGTCCAGGCTGCTTCTGATCCACAGGCAACAGTAACCAAGTATACCTTATTTTTAGGTTATAAAGACTATCAAATTAAGATCAAAAATACAGCAAAAACTGCTACAGTAACTTATGTATCTAGTGATAAAGCTGTTGCATCCGTCTCCAAAGATGGCTTAGTAAAACCCATAACCTTGGGAAAAACAGTTATAACCGTTAAAATCTATCAAAACAAAAAATATTACACGTCAAAAATTAATATAACTGTAAAGAATTCCTTTATTGACATTAACAGAAAAACTACAAAGATAAATATAGGAGATATTTTTACTTTTGAAGCTACTCCTTACGGTATTGAAGGCAACACCGTTTACTGGTCCTCTTCAAATAAGGAAGTTGCAACCATTGATAAAGATTCAGGTCAATTAAAGGCTCTGTCTGCTGGAACTACAATAATTACAGTTAAAGATATTAAATCCAGATTAAAGGCTGAACTTACTGTAACAGTTAAAACTATAGAAACGGTATCTCCAACCCCAACTCTAGTACCCACTGTTACACCACTCCCCAAAGTTACATATACTCCTCCAGAAGGCTCTGACAAAGCAGTTTATATCTCTGGTCTTGATTTAAGCAAAGAAACAGGCGTCTATTACACAACCACAAAGGAAGAATACATTCAAACCACCAGATTTAATCTTTATTTAGACAACAACGTACAAGTTCCTGTAAATGTAATCGACTTAATTAATTATATAATGGATACAATCGAAGACACTACCGGTTATCAATTCTATGTTCAGCACTATAACAATGAAAAATTCTACAAAGGGATGAACTATGAACTAGAAAAATATTTTGAAAACGCTGATACCTTTAAGGTTATTGATGCTAAAGATGAAAGAGTTGATATTGTTGTAGCCGATAATATAGAAAATAGTTCCTATTATAACAGTGCTGGAGGCGTATTATTAAGTCCCGAATATATTAAACTAATAGATGGAAATGCTGATCGTTTAATTCACGAATTAATACATAATATATTTTTCCTAAATGGCTGTTCACTGGGAAGTGGCTTAAATGATGGCTATGCAGACTATTATACTGCTAAAATCATTGAAAAGGACACTAAACTACATTGTACTTTAGATACCTATAGTTTAATAAAAAATTATAAGAGTAATATTTCAGAAGAAACCATCGAGGAGATGTTCTTTAATTCCAACGCTGGACTAGGTGGATCGCAGCTTGGTTTTCGATTGACTACTTATATAATGGAGAAATATAGCGATAGCACTTATAGAAAAATGCGTGAATATGTATCAAAAAATATAGTAATAAAAAAAAATCCTTCCTTGGAAAAGATAGCAGAACTTATCAAGAATTCTTTATCTCAAAGCTTTTTTATTGACTTTACGAAATGGCATAAGCAAAATCTAAGCCGTTTTGGTGATGTGGATTTATCTGCAGCAGATACATGGGAAATATCCAATGGAATTCTATATAATTACTATGGTAAAGATTCCAATGTTATTATACCTAATTCTGTTATTGAGATACAGCCCGAGATTTTTATGAATAACAAAACCATGGCTACAGTTCAAATACCCTATTCTGTAATCATAATTCGTGCAGCGGCTTTCTCTAACTGTGATAAACTTACGGAAATCACTATTCCCAATAGTGTTATGGATTTGGCTTATAGTACGTTTAGAGACTGTAATAATCTAAAGAAAGTAGTACTTTCTAATAATTTAATTACAATTCCAATGAGGACTTTTGAAGATTGTACTTCCTTATCAGACATTCAAATACCTTCAGGAATTGCCATAATAGAAAATAGTGCCTTTTATAATTGCTCCGCTCTGGAAACTATTAAATTACCAAATACGTTAGAAACTATTGAGAGAAATGCTTTTTCCAATTCTGGACTTAAGAGTATTATTATTCCAGATTCCGTTACTACTCTTGAGGAAGCAATCTTTTCAGATTCTAGATTTTTGAAAGATGTAACTTTACCTAAAGGACTAAAGGAAATTAGCGATAGTACTTTTTGGGGCTGTAAATCCCTACAAAAGATCACTCTTCCAAGTAGCCTGCTTAAGATAGGGGCGGCAGCCTTTTACTTTTCTGGACTTACAGAAGTAACAATTCCAAGTTCGGTTACAACCATTGGTGATTCTGCATTTGCTAACTGTACTAGACTTAAAAGCATCACCATACCAAAGTCCGTAAAAAGTATGGGTAATGAGACCTTTTCTAACTGCAAACAACTTACTATCTATGGAGAAAAGGGTTCGTATGCAGAGAAATATGCTAAAAATCGAAAAATCAAGTTCTCCGTTATAAAAAAATAATAGTTACTTTAATTCAGCAAAGTTATAAACTATCCTTTATGTAAAAACTTATTTGTTAATCAGGGAGTTGTCTTTTTATTATGAAAAGCTGCTCCCTTTTCATAACTAAAGGTATCAAATATTTTCAATCCCACCTATTGACTCTACCATTATGGTATACTCTATACTGTAAATGAGCTCAAGAAATACACATATGTGAGGAATATACCATGTTAAAAATCGGAGATTTTTCAAAACTATCAAGAATTAGTATTCGTATGCTGAGGTATTATGATGAACTTGGTTTGCTGGTCCCGGAAAGCGTGGATGACTTTACTGGATATCGGTATTACAGTGAAGCACAACTGCCTCTTGCCAGCAAAATAAGAGCATTAAAGGATATGGGGTTCAGCCTGTCAGTAACCGCTGAAATACTGAAGACCTACCATGATCCACAAGCCTTCAAACAGTATCTTCTTTTAAAGCAGGCGGAAATAAATGAGCAGAAAGAAGCTATCAGCCAACAACTACTCCTTCTTGAAACTACCATTAACCTACTTGGAAAGGATGAGAATGGAATGGAACACACAGTAATACTTACGGAGATGCCGCAACGATATGTGGCAAGTTTAAGAAAAATAATACCCTCTTATGAGAAAGAAGGTATCCTTTGGGAACAGCTTATGAAGGAGCTGGCCCCACAGAACGTACAATATGCGAACCCCTGCCATAGCCTTGCAGTTTTTCATGATAAAGAGCATAAGGATGTAGATCCAGATGTTGAAATTCAGATTTCAGTACAAGGCAATTATAAAGATACAGAAAATGTTATATTTAAAACCGTTCCTGCGGTACAAATTGCTTCTGCAACCTACAAAGGAAGTTATGCCCAGCTTACCTCTGTAAATCTTGCCGTTGCTAATTGGGTAAGGGACAACAATTATGATTTTAATGGAGCAATGTTTACCATCTATCATGTGAGTCCAGCACAAACCAGCAACCCTGAGGAACTGGTGACCGAGGTTTGCTTCCCTGTTAAAAAGAAATAATCAGAATAATCAAAAGAACGAATAGAGACTTCCATAATAAAAGTCTTTATTCGTCCTTTTCAATTAAAGCTTATTTTAATTGAATATAAAAATCTCTATTTATCTATCACATCTAAATTAACATTCTTACTTCTTTCTGCTTCTTACTACCACGCTGCCCACGAAAACCACAGCGCCTAATCCCAGCAAACCTGCTAATATCACAAGACCCGGAACCAGACCTTTATTGTCTTTAGTAAAGCCTACCGTAAGTGCTTCTATAAAACTATCCGCAGCCTTAGGTCCAACTTCAATTAGTTGCCTAGTTATTTCCTGACCCTGATAGAGCACAACTATATTGTGTGTTCCGGTTTCCAGATCTTCAGGAATGTTAACTTGAGCTTCAAACGAACCATCCTCTAATGAGGTTACATTTCCCAGCTGTCTTCCATCGGAATGAATTTCAATCTCCAGATTATCAAGGTTGCCTGTAAATCCAGTACCAGTGATGATAACTGAACTTCCAACATGAATAAGACTTCCTGTTGTTTCTGTTATTTGTAAAGCTCCCTTTGTATTAATAATATAGCTGATATCTTCTGCAACAACGCTGCCATCCTCAATGAATTCTGTCTCTGAACCTACTGCTGCCTGTTCATTTTCATTCTGTGGAGCTTCTGCCTGACCATCGATTGTGCTGGGATCTGTACTTTCTGTGGTATCACCAGTCACTTCATTTGCATCAGCAGAAACTATCTCTCCATTATCAGTGGTAACGGTATCCACATTGTCAGTTGATGTATTGATAGAACTATTATCATTGCTAACTCCACTGTTAGAGGTTGAACCATTCGAATTACTTGTTGATGTATTCGTTGTGCTTTCCGTAGTTGTAGATGTACTGCCAGAGGCAGCAGTATTAGTACTACCCACAGAGGTGTTGTTGGTACTTCCTGAAGAAGTATTCTTACCACTCGTAGAAGTATTGTTTGATGTGTTGTTGTTACTTGAAGTGTTGGTATTACTTGAAGTGTTGGTATTGCTTGAAGTGTTGGTATTGTTTGTTGTATTTCCTTTGGTGCTAGTGTTTCCAGAGGTTGTTGTATTCTTGCTTCCGGAGGATGTATTGTTTTTACTTCCTGATGTGGAGGTATTGGTGTTACTTGAAGTATTATTGTTCCCCGAAGTGTTATTACTTCCTGAAGATGTGTTATTGTTCGTATTTCCTGATGTGTTATTACTTGATGTATTGCTTGAATTATCACTTGTATTGTTGGTACTTCCACTTGTGCTACCTGTGGTTCCAGAAGTATTGTTGTTAGAACTGCTTGGTGCTGTGGTAGGTGCTACACTACCGCCAGGACCTTCGGGAGTATCTCCCTTAGTTTCATCATAACCAGGCCATGGAACAGGAACCCCCGTAGCATCATCGAAGCCGTCCAGATCGCAGTCTTCCAGCGGAGCTGCAAATGCCTTTTGAAGTCCAATTGGTGTAGTAAGTATTAATGTAAATGCAACCATAAAAGAAAAAATTATTCTTGATACTTTTTTTAGCTTTATTTTATTCTTACTTATATTTGAAGTCTTCACTATCATCAAATTTCCCTTTCCTTTCTTATTCAGGGGTTATAAAACCGTTTAAAAGTAACTATATAGGATTAATTTATGTGTCAAAAGCCTTCCTCTAAGCTAAAAGGATGAATATATATGCGGGCTTATTCATCATATATAGACTTAATTGGCTTTTGACTCTCAAATCATACGCTTAATCAACATCCGTCTTATATCCTACAGCCTGCTCCAACTGGCACGTCACCATCCGTTGTTGCCGCTGCCTCTTCTTTACTCTCACCGTTATCCCCATTATTTTCATCTTCACTGGAGTTATAGGTCTCAATATCATTGAAAATGTTATCATTCAGACTGTTTTCCTGTCGTCCAACAATGGTAGAAGCTACAATCGCTCCGGTAATATTGGTAGCGGTACGACCTGTATCTGCAATTGCAGAGATAGGAATGGTAAGTACAATAAGTTCCAATGGCAAGCCCATTGCTGTCAAAACACTTGCTGTCGTAATGGTTGCTGTTCCAGGTACACCCGCTGTTCCAAGGGAAACAAATAAGCTGATTACAATCAATAGTACGTAATCTTTTACTCCATAATTAATACCCAGACCATGTATTCCATAAATAGCAACTAAAACCGGCCATATTCCAGCACATCCGGGCATTCCGATTGTCGTTCCCAACGGTGCTGTGAAATTAGCTACTTTAGCATCTACTCCAATTTTCTTTGTTAAGATACCTGTTGTAATAGGTAGGGTTCCTGCACTGGATTGTGTGGAAAATCCTACAACCTGTGCCGGTACGATTTTGCGGAAAAACTTTATAGGACTAATCTTTGCAAATGCTTTGATCAATACTGCATTTATTACCCAGGTATCAATGACAAAAGCTATAAAAGATACAATAAGCAGAACTAATAGGGACCACATAATACCGGAACGGTTAAATCCATTTCCTGTAGCTGTTACAATTAAAGCCAAAACTGCATATGGAGTCAGGCCAATTATAAAGTCCACAGCTGTAAATATAATTTCCTTCACCGCTTCAACAAAGTTTTTAAAGATTACAACTTTGGCACGGTTTTTACTTGCTACAACAACATAGGATACCGCAATTAAAACGGTAAATAATATCATAGGAATAATATTTTCTTCCGCAATATCACTAACAATATTACGAGGGAAGAAACCAACCAGTACCTGTGTAAATGGTACCACCTTACTTTCAAAGGTTTGTGCATCTAATCCATTTAAGGAAAGATACGAGTTTTGACCGATGCCAAAGGTTAAACCTAGTCCAACGGATAAAAGTATGGCTAATAATGTTGTTATCATCAGCCAGAAAATAGAACGTACACCGATGCCCTTTAACTGTGCTGTTGAGCCCAATGAGGTTATACTGCTAAGAATTGATACAATAATTAATGGGCTGACAATTGCATTCAATGTACTAATATAGATCTTTCCAATTGGCATAACCCAGGAGGTATGACCGGAAAAGAAAAATCCTACCACAAGTCCCACTACCAAAGAGCCTAATATAATATAGGTAAAATTAACATCCTTTTTTTGCAGTTTATAAATAATAACATAAAATATAAGAACAACAGCCAAGGCTGCTGCAGATAACCAATCAATATTCATATTTTTCTCCATTCCTACGAAAAGCAATAAACTTATAAATCTATTTACTCTTCGCTATCTTCCCCTGTTCCTGCGGACATTTATAACTAGTTTCAAGGAAATATCAGGAAACGCAAAGTGCATTTCCTGATATATATAGTCTAATCTTTTGTCTTCCGACTTGATTTTCTTCTAACCATAATAATTCCAATGTTCACGCTTAAATCATATATATTTTTCATAATTTGTAACTGTTCAGAGCCAAGCAGAATATTTAATAAATTAGCCGTGAAAGCTTGCTTTCTAAGGATAATCTTAATTATTTTGTTTTGATAGCACGTTTCTTAGTTGTTACATATATACCAGCTGCCATGGTGGATGCTGCACCAAGTAATAACCAAATTGCGCTGGAACCAGTTTCACCTGTCTTTGGAATTTCAACAACTACTTCTTCGTCAACTGCTTCTTCTCCAGTTACTTCCCCTTCAGCCACTTCTTCATCAACTACTGGCTGATCCACAGGTTCCACTGTATCTGTATCTTCTTCAACATCTGTGTTTACAGGCTCTTCGGCTACTTCTTCTGCCACTTCTGCGGCATTCACTGTAAAGCTTACATCAAAGGTTTCTGATATACTGTTGCTGCCGCTAACCGTTACTGTTGCTGTATAAGTTCCAGCTGTAAGCCCTGCCTTTGGAGCGATTGTAAAGGAAGCACTGTCTCCTAATAACAAACTATCAATTGAAGTTTTAGAAAGTGTAAAGCTGTCACTTCCAGTTCCGGATAATGCTACGGTAAGTTTACCGGTAGAACCGCCTTCATTTTTAACTGTTACATTGAATGCCTCTTGGTCTGCATAATCAGCTGCAGCTGCTGGGAAGGTATAGGCGTCAACTTGAGAAAGTGATACACTGCTATCTAACTTGAGTACATCATCAAGGGCTTGAACTGCTTCACTTGCAAAGTCCACTTTAGTAAGACCATCGATAGCACCTGCTGCAGTTAATGCGTTAGGAGTTTTTAAAACCCAAGCAAGCTCAAGCATATATTCTGTGTAGGTACCATCGTTTGCAGCATTTTTGTGTAACCACTGCTTTGTTACTGGATCTGCCTTATCTTTGTTATAGCTAATTAAGAAAGGAAGCTGTAGACGTCTGGCATTTAAATCAGTTCCGGTTAACCATGGAGCTGTTGCTGTAGCTGCACCACTTAAGTTACCATTTGGATAATAAGAAATGCTGTTGTTTTGCTTGGAGTTATTTTCTGTGGTGAAGTTACCTAGGTATTTCGCAAGCTCACCGTAGAGATAACTGATATTACCATTACCATTGGTTATGTTAACACTATTACGTGAATTGAAAGCACTGGAGGAGGCTGTTACTTTATCAATATCGGCACCAGTTCCAAAAGTTAACTGGTTACCTACAGTTGTATCATATACATAAACGGTTTTGTGTCTGTATTCCTTAGCCTTCTTTGCAACACTGCCGATGATAGCCTGTGTGTTATGGCACCAGGATGCTCCAAAGAATATCACATGTTCTCCAGGAGAATTTAAGATGTTAATGAGCTCAACAAAGTTTACTTGATGGAATACAAATCCATCTTCGTCTGCATCTGTAAATATCTCTGTGGTTGTTGCACCAGTTCTGTTGCCCTGTGCATCAGGAACGCCGCCATTGTAATTAAAATAGGTTGCAGAAGCATTATATACTCTCTTAAAGAAATCAAAATCACTTCTTACGCTGGAGGAAACAACACTGCCTTCACTATTGCCTCCACGAAATACTTTAGCAATGCCTTCAGCAGCAGCTGTTTGGTCAAACCCTGTATTTGCTTTCACTCTGTAGGATGCACTTATTTTTGAAGCATTCTCACCATTAAAGGAGAAAAGTAAAGTATCAGTGGATACATAACTTGTGATTGGATCAGCATCTGGAAGTAACTCGGTTATTCTGGTCCATAATTGATTTAAAGAAGTTCCATTTGAAGTCTTAAAAACGGTATCTTTGTCAGTAATATCAATCTGGTCACCATCTATAAATGGATCAAAATGATAAATCTTAGTAATTCCATCTTTTTTTGCCTGTGCATTAATTGCACTGATTGCCGCTTGACTTGATGAGTTCTTAGGGCTTGCAAATACGATGTAATAGTTACCTTTACTGCTTAAGATATCCAGCAGGCGTTCTTGCGTTACTGATTCAAATACATGACCTGAAGATACATTGTAGTATGAGTCTGCGATATAATCTCCGGTGGTTCCACCTTTCACCTTACTCCATGGATAAGCTCCAGAATATTGTGAAGCTGCTGAAGCGGTTACATCAAACAACGTGGTAAGAACGAGAGCCAAAGCGATAATTCCCACGGTCGCTCTTTTTAAAACTGATTTCATAGATTATCCTCCCTTAAAAACATTATGTTGATTCATTCTCATGCACATATTTCATTCTTATTTACTTTTGATCTTCTGCCACGATCATTTACCGTTCTGTGTCAGTTCTCAACTTTGTATGTAAAAGTGTTTTACACCAAATCATATGTTGCATATATCATTAATATGTATTATATGTTAGATATGTTACCAAGGGTAACCACAAATGTCAATCATTAATTGCATCTCTTTTTAAAAATTAATTATATAAGTTATTTGAGGTCATTCAATCAGGATATTGCCCATATTGACATTAATATTTAAGCCGTTTAAGCTTTTGTTATAACTTTACACTCCTAAATCCTCACCGAAAAATATTTAAATCCTAGTAATTTACCTTGTTTTATAGACCTTATTGTAATCTAGTGATACAATGGAAAACAAAATCTATTAGAAAGCGGCACCTATAAGATGGAAGCATTAAATCCGATTGAATTAATAAAGAAAAATCCCTATGCACTTGCATCAATTCCCAATCCTACCGAGGAAATGCAATTAATTGCTGTTCAGAAAAACGGACTTTTGTTAGAATATATTGATAATCCAACGACCATGATTCAAGAAACCGCTTTAGATAATAATGCTCATGCAATTAAATTTATTAAAAACCCCACAGAAGCCATGATGATAAAAGCAGTTCAGGCTGGATGGGTTAACTTGCAATATCTGAAAGCTCCAACGGATGAAGTAATTCGATTGGCGATTCATCAAGCAGGCTGGGCAATAAAATATGTGGAGAATCCTAGCGAAGAATTGCAATTACTTGCTGTACGAAATCATTATGATGCTATAAAATTTATCAAAGCTCCCAGTGAGAATACGCAGCTAGAAGCTGTGACGATTAATTCTGATGCAATAAGATTAATCTCTTCCCCTTCCTATAAGGCAGAGCTTATTGCTATCCTTCATAATGAAGAGTCAATTAAATTCGTAGATATTACAGACAAGAGCAGGCTATTATCTTTTCTTAGAACAAATATTTTAATTCTTAAATATATCAAAGAAAACATCACAAAAGACGATTTGGAAGACACGCTTAAAGAAGTATTATCCTTGGAGGATGTTGAGGAAAAATACGTACGGGATTTCTTAAATCTTAGCATTACCGATTGTAATATTATAAACCAAATAGACAAACTATTCTTTGTTTATCAATATGGCAGTAAAAAAGCAAAGAAAATAACAGTAGATGAAAAGCTGAAATTACTATAGTGCAATACGCCTGCGAACCACAATTGCAGGCAATGAGAAAGGCATGGTTATTCATATGAATTTTACAGATACCCTAAAAAGCGTTGACTTAGTTCTATCCACTGGTGAAGTCCCCTTAATTATTGGTGAGAGCGGCATAGGAAAAACTGCTTTAGCAAAGGAATTAGCAAAGGCGAATAATTGGAGCTTAATCGTTATTGATGGCAATCTCCTGAAAGAAGGTGAAATAGGTGGACTTCCAATGCTAGAATCCTATTTTGAAATGAACGATTTAGGTGTTAAGTACGAAAGAAAAACTACCGTATATGCAGTTCACAATAAGCTGCGACAGATTGACGAAGAACTGGGAAATGGTAACACTGTTCTTTTATTTATAGACGAGCTCAACCGTTGTGAGCACACCGTACAACAGGAACTGATGAATCTAATTCTGAACCGTGAGATTAATGGTTATCAATTATCTGAGGAGGTAAAGATACTTGCTGCTATGAATCCGTCCAGCAAATACGGCGGTGATTTTAATTATCAGGTTGTGGATATGGATGCTGCACAGGAAAACAGATTTGTGTGGCTTTTTATGGAACCAGATTATCTGCAATGGTTGTCCTGGGCCATCGACTCCAACCTTGAACAAAAAGTAATTGAGTTTATTGCCACCTATCCGGAATACTTACATAAATCCGAGGAAGATGGTATCAGTGCTACCCCAAGAAGCTATGAACGTATTTCAAAGACATATACCAACTATAAGGAAAAGAAGGATTCCATTCCAAGGTCGGTATTTTTAAATGTATTAAAAGGTAATGTTGGTAAGCTCATTGCGGAAGAATTTCTTAGCTTTGTGGACGCTGAACACAGTCCCCTTATTTCCTATGAAGATATTTTTGTAAGGGAGGTAACTGAAACTGTTCTTACCCGAATACAACAGGAAACCCACACAAGACTTTATCTCTCTGCTAAGAATATTCTGAAAGCTTTAGAAGCAAATTTGAAGCAAGAATCTCAAGAGGCAGACCTGTCTATCCCCAGATTACTTGAGTTTCTAAAGGCTTACCCAGTAGACTTAAGAATTGGTATTATGAAAGACATAAAAAATACTTACAGTGAAATCTACAAATACGCGATAGAGAATGAGGTTTTTGTGGAATTGTTTTTTGAATCTTACGGCTTTGGCAGGTGATACTAAATGGAGACTAATTTTGAACGTCAGAGGGCTTTATTACTTATTCAAACAAGAAAACTATCTCATACCTTCCATAAAGCAAGTCATATGGCTTCAAAGTTAGAGGTAACTATGCCGGAGGGCTTTGAAAGGAATTTTTTCGCTTTAATTGATAGCGTTAACTTAAGACTAATGGAGGATAAAGACAATTTCTATGGATATTTTGTATTTCAGATGGCAAGAGAATTAAGGTTTGATATTAACAGCCCTACTGCTGTTAACTTTAAAGGTGCACAATATGTCATATATTTTAACCCTCTCCTTTTTTTAGAACTTAACCTGAAACAAATGGAAACCTGTATTAAACATGAAATTCTTCATATTCTATCCATGCATTTGATTAGAGCAAAAGCACTTAAGAAAAGGTACAGCACTCTAGTAATCAATATAGCCATGGACCTGGTTATTAATAAATACTTAGATTTCCTTCCACCTTACGCCATTACGTTAGATATGGTTAATAAGAATTATAATTTAAACCTTGAACCCTTTGCACCTTTTGAACATTATGCAGATAAACTGCAAACTATCCTGCCACTTATGGAACAGGAAAACACCGTATCTAATAAAAATAATGAGGGGATCGCCACTGATTTCAGTGCACTTACGACTCATGATTTGTGGGATAAGTCAAGCAGCCTTGACGAAAAAACTTTGCAGGAGTTTACAAAAAAGGCAGTTACCGCAGCAGAAAAGGGCGAACTTCCCTCTTATATTAAGAGCCTGATTTCCTCTCTTAAGAACAGCAACAGTGAACTTCCCTGGAACCTATATTTAAAACGATTAATGGGTACGGTTGAAAGTAATATGAAAAAGACAGTCACCAGAAGAAGTCGACGTCAGCCAGAACGACTGGACTTAAGAGGTCAATTGAGAAGTCATAAAGCAAATGTTGTCGTTGCAATTGATATTAGCGGGAGTATCAGCAAAGAAGAATTTTATCAGTCGTTGAAAGAAGTTCTTGGTATTGTTAAAAACTACAATAATCAAATTACAGTTTTAGAATGTGATAATGAAATCCGCCGAGAATACACCGTCAAAACAGTAAAAGATATGAAAGATCGAATTAGTACCAGGGGAAGTACAAAATTCAATCCGGTCTTTGAATATGCGAATCAGAATAAAGTTAATTTATTAATATATTTCACCGACGGTAAAGGCGAGACCCAATTAAAAACAGTTCCGAGAGGCTATCAAGTGCTTTGGGTAATTACCGGAAAAGGTGAGCAGCTTTCACTAAAACAGCCTTATGGAATTGTGAAAAAACTTAGTAACGTAGAAATCAAAGATACGATACTAGATCAACTGGATGTCAAAAGTGGTGGCTTTTCCATGCAATTTCAAGAACGCAATATTTAAAAACATTTGATAGCAAACGATTTAAAGCTGCTAATTCTGCGAATTAGCAGCTTTTTTAAGATTTAATTTATTTGTATAAGTTTAACGATTATTATAAGTATAAATTGGACATAACTTAAGCATGAGTTAAAACCTGCCAATTATCACCTGCATTGGCGACTAATACTTATTATAGTAACCATTAGGAGGAGTTATGCAAAATCAAATGTTCTGTTATCAATGCGAGCAGACCGCCGGAGGAAAGGGTTGTACCCAGAGAGGTGTCTGTGGTAAAACACCCGTAATTGCCGCCCTGCAAGACCTGCTTGTCTATCAAGCAAAAGGCATTGCTTTATATGGGAATGAACTTTTAAAAAGAAATCAAAGCGTTCCAGAAAATTATATCAGATTTATTGAAGACGCTCTGTTCACTACTCTTACAAATGTAAATTTTAATGAAGAGCAGCACCTGGCAATGCTGAAGCAATCCCAAAAACTTAAGGATGAAATTAAAGCAGAAGCCAGGAAAAATCTTACCGCTCATGAAGCAACCTATAGACTGGGTACCAGCAGAGAAGAAATTTTAGAAGATGCCCGAATGGCTGGTATCATGTTTGACCAGTCCTTAGATGACGATATTCGTTCGGTCAGAGAAACCATTAAATACGGTTTAAAAGGTATGGCTGCCTATACCCATCAAGCGAGAGCTATTAATTACTCTGATCCTGATGTTGACCATTTTTATGTGAAAGCTTTAGCTGCAATCACCGATGAAGCCTTAGACCTTGATGATTTGGTAACCCTAATGCTTGAAACCGGCAAAATGGCGGTTGGCTCTATGGCAATTCTTGATAAAGCCAATAACGAACATTTTACGAGTCCCTCCCCTCATATGGTTAATATTAGAAGAAGGAAAGGTCCATTTATTGTAGTCTCCGGACATGATCTATATGATTTAGAATTATTGCTGGAACAAACGCAGGGCAAAGGTGTCAATATCTATACCCATGGCGAAATGCTTCCCTCCCATGGATATGAAGCCTTGAAGAAATATCCTCATCTGGTTGGAAACTTTGGAACCGCGTGGCAGAATCAACAAAAGGAATTTGACAATCTGCCTGGATGTATTTTAATGACCACTAATTGTCTTATGACACCCCACGATTCCTATAAGGATCGTTTATTTACCACCAGTGTTGTCGGCTTTGATGATATTGCTCATATCCATAGACAAAAAGACAACACAAAGGACTTTAGCTCCATAATAGAAAAGGCGATCGAGCTAGGTGGCTTTGCAGAAGATGAAAACCCTAAAGAGATCACGGTCGGCTTTGGTCATAATGCAATCTTAAGCAATGCTGAAGCAATCATTACTTCTGTTAAGAATGGAGATATAAGACGCTTCTTCTTAATTGGAGGCTGTGATGGAGCAAGACCCGGCAGAAACTATTATACTGAATTCGCACAATCACTTCCAAAGGATTGTATTATCCTGACACTTGCCTGCGGTAAATATCGATTTAATTATTTTGAGTTTGGAAAAGTCGCAGGCTTACCTAGATTACTCGATGTTGGCCAATGCAATGACGCTTATTCCGCAGTCAGGGTTGCAATGGCTCTCTCGGAAGCTTTTCAATGTGATATTAATGATCTACCCCTATCCCTCATCATCTCCTGGTATGAGCAAAAAGCTGTCGCCGTTTTATTAGCGCTTCTTTACCTGGACGTAAAAAACATTCACTTAGGACCAACACTTCCAGCGTTCTTAAGTCCCAATGTTCTGCAGCTCCTTGTAAATAAGTACAAACTAAAGCATATAACGACTCCCTCCGAAGATTTAAATGCTATTTTTGCAACAGTCTAGTCCAATAAGGACTTACCTTCACGTAAATAAGAGAGTATTATCCACAGGCAGTGAGAAATCTGCGTATTTAATCCACAAATTATGCTTATTTCTCATTCCTAACAGGTAATACTCTCTTTTTATTCATGACAAGTGAAACGACAAGTCGTTTCATCTTGTTGATATAATACCACTATTTTTATCTTCCACTCATACAAAGCGGCAATTCCAGTCCGTGTTTTTCAAGGAGTTCTTTATTTGTTAAAATTTTTTCCGCAGCATCATCCGCAACAACTTGACCCTCTGACAATAAAATTACACGGCTGCAGGTTTCGAGTACCATGTCAAGATCATGGGAGGCGATGATCTTAAGGTAATCCAACTTGTTTAGTGTGTTAATAAGTGTTCGCCTGTTTTTAGGATCAAGTGCAATAGTGGGCTCATCCATCAATAGAATCTTAGGATTCATTGCAAGAATCGTTGCAATGGAAGCAAGTTTTTTCTCTCCGCCCGACAGCTTATACACTTTATTATCTTTAAGATGTCCAATATTTACTGTCTCAAGTGCTCTCATAACTCTTTCATCAATTAACTTCTGGTCAAGGTTGTTATTTTGCAGGGCGAAGGCGACATCCTGATATACACTTGGTGTAAATAATTGATTTTCAGAATCCTGAAACAGATAACCAAGGTTTGATCGAATTTGTGACAGGTTTTTCTTATTTACCGGAACTTGATCTACCAGCACTTCACCTGTAAAATTAAGCTCCAGGCCCACAAGAATACGAAGTAATGTTGATTTACCCACACCATTGGCACCAATTAATCCAATTGACTCCTGTGTATCAGCATAAAAAGAGACATTTTTTAATATATCTTTATCTCTTTCATAGGAAAAAGATACCTTATTACATTTAAAAAAAAATTGATTCATTTTATCCGTCCAACCTTTTCTGACATTCTATCTTTCGACCACCGCAATTTAAACACAGTCTTATCTTTAAGCATTGTTTTCAATATAAAAATATATATAAGAAACGAAGCCCCACCAAAATTAAAAGCCACAGAAAAAGGTAACCATAGTCATATCGATCCAACTCCTGCTCTTTTCCATAATAATATTCCCCTTTAAAACCTCGTAATAACATGCTATCATACAAGTTCTCTGCCCTGTTTAGACTTCGAAGCAGCAACTGCCCCAACAAAGATCCCCAGACCCGGTATCGAATACCCTTCTCTTTGGGTGCTCTCATGGAGTAAGCCTCCATAATTGCATTTGCCTCCTTCATTAGAACCATAATATATCGATAGACCAGTAAAATCTGTGTTACTAAGATACTTGGAACATGTAAAAGTCTAAACGCATAGCAGATGCGTTCAATTCCTGTTGTTGCCATTAACAAGAATGCTGCCAGTAAAGCATAGATACCCTTAAGAATCAAAGTTATCATAGATACAATACCACCAGTAATAATTATTCCATTTATATTAATCAACGCTCTATGATCAAAAAACGGATTAAAGATACCAATAAAACATATTACAGGCAGTACATATTTCATTTTTTTTAAAGCTGTTTTGATAGACAGGTCCGAAAGATAAAATACGATTGCAGGATATAATAGCATGGGTAATAAGCCTATGATATCATATTTGTCATAGGATACCACCAGCGTAATATATAGAATTGATATTATTAGCTTGATCAGCGGATGAAGCTGATGAATTAACGTTTTCTTCTCCGCCAGTTCATCCATTTCCACTATTTCATACATCGCATCACTTATCTTACTCATTGCTCATTAAGCCTTCCTCTAAAACACAAACAATTTCATAGATGTATCTTTAAGTAAAATCAGGTAGATTCTAATATTAAGAATCTACCCGTTATTATTTATTTGATTGTAGTTTTATTAATTGCTGCTTTAATTATTTTTTACATAATCTTTTTTCTTAAATAATCTAATCAATGCGAGGCAGCCCAAGCTGACAACTGCTACAATTCCCGCACCAACAATACCAGAAAAACTGGTCCCAAGGATGGTATCATTATTCTTAAATGCATAGTCTGGAAGTAGTGCTGTCTTTTCCTGAATTTCCGCAGCATTCTGGGTTGCATTTGCATGTTGGCTCTGTGGCTCTAACTCTGCACTTCCGGTAACATTTTCAATTGACCATTCCAGTCCGTCCGGATTACCGGAGGCTACTAAGGATAACCCACCACCGATCACCACCACAAGAACAGCT
>JASGEU010000136.1:0-11043 GCA_047606065.1 Mobilitalea sp. | reverse complement strand
TCGGATAGTGGAAAGAAGGATTGGTTAACCTTGAACTTTGAAGGATATTGTACCGAGATGGAAGGTGCCGCCATTGCGCAAGCGGCATATCTGAATGGACTTCCTTTTTTGATTATTCGAGCTATTTCAGATAAAGCGGACCATAGCGCTGAAATGGCATACTCTGAATTTGAAGAACAGGCAATTAATAATACAGTGAAATTACTCCAAGGATTAATTCCGCTTCTTTAGGATTGATCTTAAGAGCAAAGAATGAAGAAGTTTGAGTCATAAATTATAGTACAGCTGGCATGTGATGCTCCCGATGGTAGATAGTGTAGTAACTGTTTTCCAATATTGGGAGCATTTTTTATACAACAATAAGGTGTATATAGGCTTTGCATAACCTCTTGCGAAATCCATGTTAATTAAAGTATAATAATTACATATATTGCCACGAAATAGAGCGTAGGAAGGGAGATAATAAATTTGGAAAATCAACAGAGAATAGCTGGAATTATACATAGTATGGAAAAAATTATTGTGGGAAAAAGAGAGGTAATCGAATATGCCTTGATTACCCTGTTAGCAGGGGGGCATCTGCTTCTGGAGGATGTACCGGGAGTGGGAAAGACAACCCTTGCAAAGAACCTGGCATTAACCATTGGTTGTGGCTTTACCAGAATACAATTTACTCCAGATACCTTGCCCAGTGATGTAACAGGTCTTTCAATTTATAATATGCAGTCGGGCAAATTCGAATATTTAAAAGGCGCCATTATGAACCATATTATTCTGGCAGATGAGATTAATCGTACCTCGCCTAAAACACAGGCAAGCTTACTGGAGGCAATGGAGGAAAAGCAGGTTACAGTTGATGGTATCACCTACGCCCTTTCCAAGCCTTTTATGGTAATAGCAACTCAAAATCCAATCGACTATCTTGGCACCTATAATCTGCCGGAAGCACAACTTGACCGCTTTATGATGAAGCTTTCTATTGGATATCCGGATGCGGGTGAAGAAAAAATGATGGCAGAACGTTTCTTAAGTCATCAGTTAGCTCAAACTCTGGAAGCCGTGACAGATGGGGATACCATTCTTCAGATGCAAAAAGAAGTAGAAGAAGTAAAAGTTCATCAAGACTTAGTTTCCTATGTAACTAAAATTGTACAAGAGACAAGGAAAGACAGCAATATATCACTTGGAGCAAGCCCAAGAGCAACGCTTGCCTTACTTCGTGCGGCTCAGGCACATGCTTATTTAATTGCCAGAAACTATTGTATTCCCGATGATATTATTAAATTAATCGGACCGGTATTAGCGCATCGTATTATATTATCACCAGAGGCAAGGTTATCGCAAACTAAAGTGGAAAAACTTTTAAAAACAATTACAGCGAAAGTTCATATTCCAGTATTGACTAGCGTATAGTCTGAACTAAGTTTTATATATAGATAAATAGGTAAAAGCAGATATTAGATATTGCTTGTTCAGAGCAAATATTTAATAAAGAGTGAAAGTATGGTGTGAATAGGGAGGAAAGAAGTTTATGAAATTGAACCGTATTATCTGTGTGATTGCAATACTTGGAAGCGGTGTCTTTGTTTCCTATTTTGGGGGCACTATTTCATATTCACTATTCTACCTGTCGTTGCTAACACCGGTACTATCGTTTTTATACACTTTATTTGTTTATTTTCAATTTAAACTGGCTCAATCCATCTCCACTGTATTAGTTCGAAAGGGCGAGTGGAATGATTATTCCTTTACCATAGCAAATGAGAACTTTATAACCTTTTCAAGAATTAAAGTTAATTTTTTTAAGGAAAAATCTACGATGGAAATTAGTTCGAAAATTAATGAGTATAGTTTATTGCCGGGAGAGAGCGAGAAATTATATACCAGAATGAAATGTAATTACCGTGGAGAATATGAGGTTGGAATTGATTCTGTTGAAGTGACGGATTATTTATATTTGTTTACGATAAAGTATCCATTACCATCAAGATTAAAAGTATATGTGCTTCCCAGAGTAGTTCCCATTGATCGATTGGGAATTGCCTTAACACAGGAAGATGTGAAAAATCCAACCAGGTACAGCAACACAGCAGAAGAGGAGTTGGATACTGAGATCCGAAAATACAGTCCCGGCGATAGTCGGAAGCGAATCCATTGGAAGGCTTCCGCAAGGATGAAGGAGCTAATCTCCAGAAAATATCAGGAGATTCCAAAGTCGGAGATTGCAATTTTTATGGATCTTACCAGAATTAAAGAAGATGAGTTAAAGGTAGTAATTTTTGAAGATAAAATAATTGAAAGTGTGCTTGCCATAGCGAATTATTACGCAGTGCGAAATACACCGGCTCACATTATTTATGATAAGCTGGAACGAACAAACTATACGATATCCTCTAAAGAGACGTTTAATGTCTTTTATAAAACCTGCGCGAAAATCAACTTTGAGGGAAAACTGCCAGTAGAAGCACTGATTGAGGAGCGGCAAAGGAAAGGGGAAAGAGGGATGTTCTATATTGTTGCAACCCACACCCTTTCTAAGGAGTTATATATGACGGCTCTAAAGGCAATTGCTCTGCAAAATAGCATAAGTATTCTATTTATAAGTGACGACGTAACGGATACGACGAAAGATTTTATAAATGGTATGAGATTATCGGGAATTAAAATATATCAGATAATGTCGGATAATGACATTGAAGATGTACTGTCAAAGGAGATTGCATAACATACCATAAGTTCCAGGGAGGGTAATCTATGCTTAAAAAAAAGGAAGAACTTAATAATATTTATAATGCTGTGTTAAGCATGGCTTTAGTTTTTGCTTTTATTTTGGCTATTAATGGCTATTATAGTTTAAAGATATCTATGTTTCTATGCGGAATTTTCTCAATTGGTTCTACAGCATTTATATATCTGTTTTATCTATATAGAAGGAATATTATTACCTATCTGATTTTAGCGGCAGTCATCGTATTACTGGTGGTCATAATGATAAGGTTAAGCATAAACCTTTGGGAGCAAGTGCAAAATTTTATGGTCTGGGTTAGTGAATATAACGGAAGTGCAGAGCAGTATTCTGAAAAGTATGCCTATTCATTACTTTTAGGAGTCTCTTTACTTGCAGCAATTGTCTTCTATTTAATCATACGCAGGCAAACTTTAAAATATATTTTGGCCATTGTGATAACAGTTACATTAATTATACTATCTGTTAGTCATGTTAATTTGAATAAAGCAACAGTTTCCATTTGTATCTTCTACGTAATGACAAATCTTGCAGAAATCTGTGAGACCATCTATTGCAGAAAAATTAATATTGAGAAAAAAATAGGAGGTATACTGTACCTGGTTCCGATATGCCTTATGTTAGCAATCTTTACCGCTTTATTGCCGTCAAGACCTGAGCCAATTAAGTGGAGTGCGGTAAAGTTAATGTATCAAAATATCAAAGAGCAATATGAGGTTATTAAAACAAATATTGAATATTATTTTAAAGATGGAAAAAGTGAGTTTTATGTGAGCTATACAGGTTATACGGAAGATGGAGGAGAGCTTAATCAAGATGGGGAGGTCATTAAAGATAATAAGGTGGCTCTAAAGCTTGCGGGGCTATCCGAGGATAAAACTGTCTATCTAACGGGCTCGGTCAGCGATATTTATGAAGGTAATAGATGGGAAAAGAGCAAACTGGACTTCATTGAACAAGATTTGGAATATCGACTAGACTATAAAGAATTATATGCAGCAATTGCAAGGCTTGGTCCATCAGCACAAAAAAATAACGCTCTAATAAAAAAAAGAGATATACAGATTAAATATAACAACCTTAAAACAAAAACCTTTTTCTATCCGTTAAAAATGAGTGAATATACCTTTTATACCAGTTACAAAAAGCTATCTCTGGATATGCCGCAGATAAGCTTTAAAAAAGCACGAGGAAATGGTACCTCCTATCAAGTGCAATTCTATGAAATTAATCTGAAAGACGATGCCTTTTCCAAGGTGCTAATGGAACAAGATTCCTTTACCTATTCTGCTTATACTGGGCCGTTACCCTCGGAAGAAACCAAGTCCTGGATTAATATGAAATCTCTTAATAATTATGGAATTGAGGATAGTAGATATTGGCAGGAAACTTATCAAAACCTTGAAGATAGAGCCAAGATGATTAATAGTCGTTACTTAGGACTTCCAGAGGAGTTGCCGGAAAGAGTTTATCAACTGGCACAGGATATTACAAAAGAATATTCCACAAAGTATGAAAAATTAAAAGCGATCGAGCAATACCTTATATCAAATTATACCTACACATTAAAGGTGAAACCCCTTCCCGAAGGGAAGGATTTTGCGGATTATTTTCTTTTTGAAACAAAACAAGGGTACTGTACTTATTATGCAACAGCTATGGCTGTACTTGGCCGCTGTATTGGGATACCCACAAGATATGTAGAAGGTTATCTTGGGGTATTTGACAAAAAAGACGGTGATATGTATTTGGTGACAAATAGCCAGGCGCATGCATGGGCAGAAGCTTACTTTGAAGGAGTTGGCTGGATACCCTTTGAGGCAACTACGCCATTTTATGAAAATCGCTATTCTACTTGGCCCGTAGTATCTAACACTACAGGTAATGGAAATACCACAGGAAATTATAATTCCCCTAACCCAGGGCAAAATTTATATGAAGAACCAGTAGTAGATCAAGATATCATATTAGAAAAAGAAGACAACACAATAAAAGGTGCCGCGTTCCTTTTCTTACTTTTGATTCCGCTATTATTTATACTAATAATGATTTATTATGTTATTCTTAAATATCGTTATAAGGCATTATTAGCTAATTCAAATGATAGTAAGAAAGTGCATATCTTGTTTCTTAGAATCTTACATCAACTAAAAAGAGAAGGTTTTCAGCTGCTTCCGCAAGAAACAGTGTTTATGCTGTCAAAACGTGTGCGGGATGAATTCAGATATAAAGGAGTAACCTTTGACCAGGTAGCAGATGTGTTTATGCGTTGCAGATATGCACAGGAAGAGATGAAGAAAGAGGATGTAAGCAAATTACAAAGCTTTCACCGTGGATTATTAGAAAAGGAGAGGCAGGAAGAGTCCCGCCTCAATGTATGGTTTAATGAATTCCTATTTTTAATGGAAAAGAGAAAATACGACTAAGTGCATTTAATTTTTATCCTTTATAGTTGCAAAATCAACACCGGTATAATAATACTGGAGAATATCTTCAAAGGATGAGCCTTCTTCTGCCATTGCATTTGCACCATACTGACTAAGTCCTACCCCATGTCCGGCACCATTGCAGATAATTCTCACACTGCCCTCGTAGTTCTCTATGTAGTAATGATTGGAGGGCAAGCCGAGTACTTTAGCAAATTCTTCGCCGGATACAGTCAAGTCACCTAGTTTCATTACCAGTACATAATTGGCACTATCTCTGGTATTAACCGTTATATTTTCAAAGAAATTATCCGCGGTTACGCTGAGGTCCGGGTAGTATTTAACCAGAAGATCAAGCAGGTCCTTAACATCATACTCCACAATTTTCAGATAATTAATTGAGGTAACATCCTGTTTGCTAGGCACACTTAAGAGATATGGAATTTCAACGCCCCAGGCTTCGGAAGCATTTCTGGTAGAACCGGAACCGGTATTAAAAAATACAGGAAGAATAAGAGCATCATCGTACAGCAGGACTTCGCCTTCTGTTGCATACACCGCATTTTCAAGACGACTTAAATAGGTATTATAATCCTCGTTGCCCCATAGCTTACTAAGATCCCCCAGGCTGATATAGGCTAAGCCTAGTTCAGAGGTTGTAAAGGTTTTCTGCTCTGGATTTTTCTCTGTAAGAAGAGAAATATTATACAAAGCATAGGTGCGGGCAATCACTGCTTGTGCTTTTAGAGCCTCCAGCTCATAGCTGGCAGGCATATTGGCAGCTACTACGCCAAGTAAATAGTTTTCAAAGGTTAGCTTATCTCTTGAGCCGTTCACCTCATAATATATGGTAAAGTCAACAATTTCAGAGGAAGATTTTGAAGGATGATTTGAAATAAGCAGTGTAAGGATAAATGGAAACAGAAAGACTACCGCACAGACAATTAAAGTTTTTAAAAGAATCTTTTTCATATATCCTCCTACTTATATAGCATTATTACATTATATTGAGGTAAACATGAGATTATGAGTATCAATATCCGGTTACATTGTGTCAGATTATGCAGGTTATAAATTATAGGATTACAAAACAGCTATGGATTGCTATAATAAGCAGCAGGATAATAATCTGAAGAAGGAACGATATGGTTACACATAATCTTACATTACTGGAGGATAAAGTATGTTTAAGAACTATATTTTTGATTTATATGGAACACTGGTGGATATACATACGGATGAAAGTAAGAGAAGTTTTTGGGAGAAAGTAAGGCTTTATTACTGCTTTCAGGGTGCGGAATATACAACAAAAGAAATAAAAAAGAATTATCGTAGACTCTGCCAGCTGGAAGAAGCTAAGCTATCTAATAGTGAGGAGGTTGAAATAGATATTACGAGGGTGTTTCAGCAGCTTTATCAAGATAGAGGGGTTATAGCAGCTAAGGAGCTTGTGGAAGAAACAGCGAAAATATTTCGGATATTGTCCTTGGAATATGTTAAGTTATATGAGGGAGTAATTGAACTACTGGACGCTTTAAGAAAAGAAGGCAAAAAAATCTACCTACTATCCAATGCACAAAGAGTATTTACCTTACCGGAGTTTCAGATGTTAAAACTTCCAGAGTATTTTGATGGTATCTTGTTATCCTCGGATTATGGGTATAAAAAACCCTCCCCTAAATTTTATCAGGCATTGATAGAGCAATACCAGCTAGATCCGAAGGAAAGTATTATGATTGGGAATGATTATATTGCTGACATTAGGGGAGCCAAAGAAGCAGGCCTTGCCACACTCTATATACATTCCAATATTTCTCCCCAGATTGAAGGAGAGCTGTTAAGTGATTATGCTATTATGGATGGTAATGTCCGCTTGGTGAAAGATATGATTTTATAACATAAAGGCTGTTGCAAAAGAATAATTATCCTTTTGCAACAGCCTTTATTAGTAATAGTTAACCTAAGTGAAATTGATCTTATGGCTAAACTGTTATATCTTAGTTCTTCTTAACCTTTATACCCTGTTTTGTTGCATAAGTGTAGGCAGGAGAAGTAGCTGGTGTATAAATTGTAAGCTTAGTCGCACCTTTAAAAGCATCAGCGCCAATGGTCTTAACAGTAGCGGGTATGGTTACTTTCGTGAGTTTTGTACATCCATCAAAAGCACCGCCCTGGATCTTAGTAATAGTGCTTGCTACTGTATAAGAGGTGGATGTCTTGCCAGCAGGATAAGCAACTAAGGTTGCCATATCTTTGCTAAATATAATTCCATCTTTAGCAACAAACTTAGCATTACCTTTGGCTACAACAAAAGATTTTATACCAGTAGAGGAGCCAAAAGCACCATCTCCGATACCGGTCACGCTCTTTGGTATAGTTACTTCGGTAAGCTTGGTGTTATAAAAGGCATTTTTACCAATAGTTGTAAGTGTACTGGGATAAGTAACTTTCTTAACTTTCGTATTTGCAAAAGCATTTGCACCAATCTCTTTAACAGCCTTACCATAAGCCTTGGAAGGTATTGTGACAGAGGTACTAGAGCCTGTATAACCTGTAATTACAGCAGCATCCTTTGTTAATTTAACTGTAAAATCTTTTAGTTTATCCTGCTCTGCTTTTGCTTTATCAAGTCCACTGATGGTAAATGTAATCTCACATTTGGTAATAGGGAGCTTAGGTGTGAATAAGGAAGCCACATCCTTGTTCCATATGTTAAGGCACATAATTTGAACATAAGTATAACTTTCAGGATTAAGAATTCCCTTATCAAAGGTATAGATGGTTTTACCATCAATCTTAACAGAGACATCTTTTACTTTAATGCTTTCATAATTGGGAATGTCCGTAGATACATAGAGCTGTGACATGGAGGTTTCTGTTAAAAAGTCTGGTTTATCCAGTGTTACAGTATAAGTTCCATCCTTTGTAATAGCAGCATCTGTAAAGGTTCCTTTGTAGGAAGTAACCTTGGTGCCACTTACAGAGCTAAGACCTTTAAATGCATCCTTTCCAAAACCATAAGTGGGTTCATCATAGGCATTACGGAAGATCCAGAGCTGTGTATTAGTCTGGACACCCATGTAAGCGTGATAATCCAATGTTGTTGCTGCAGAGGCAGTAGGCGCAAAACTTAGTATCATTGCAAACATAAATGCGGCTGCAAAAAAACGTAAAATAATTTTTTTCATAAATGTAAACCCTTTCTGTTAAGAATTAGGAAATATGTATTTCTATCTTTTACTATAGCATAGAAAGGGTGTACAGACAATTAGTTAATTTAATGATTTAACTTTAACCATATTTATTTGTCTTACTTGACATAGGAAAATTACTTATAGTAACATACTTATATAAAGTAAAAAAGTTACTATGATTTATTATAAAAAGAAAAATCATATACTTAAGTAAGTTAAGAGCTTCATATGACTATATATTATATGATTGGAAAGGATAATAGAGCAATATGGATAACTCAGAAAATAAAATGCCGGTACTTTTTGTAGGACACGGTTCACCAATGAATGCAGTGGAGGATAATGAATATACAAAGGAATGGGAAAGAGTGGCAAAGCTTATTCCCACACCTGCAGCTATTTTGGCGATATCAGCACATTGGTATACGGATGGCACACGAATTATTGACGAAGAACAGCCCAAGATGATATACGATATCTATGGATTTCCAGAAGAAATCTATAAGATTGAATATAAGTCAAAAGGATCTCCTGAATTTGCTAAATTAACGAAAGAACTGATACAGAAAGAGGTTAAAAGTGATTACAATTGGGGCTATGACCATGGAACCTGGTCCGTTCTTCATAGGATGTACCCTAAGGCAGATATCCCGGTATATCAGCTAAGTATAGATAGAAATGCGGATGCCCAAACACATTATCAGCTAGGAAAGGAATTACAAGAACTTCGTGAAAAGGGAGTATTAATCTTTGGCAGCGGCAATGTGGTACATAATCTTAGACTGGTGGATTGGTCTGTGGAAAGAGGGTTTGATTGGGCAGAAGAATTTGACGCTTATATTAAAGAGAATGTTCAGAGAAGAAATTATGAGGATGTAATTCATTATAAGAAAGCAGGGCAAGCTGCTCTAAGATCATTTACCACACCGGAGCATTTTTATCCTCTCTTATATGTACTCGGAGCATCGGAGGACAAGGATAAGCTAACGATTTTTAATGATTCCTGTACATTGGGATCCTTATCCATGACATCTTATTTATTTTATTAAGTTGATGCTATCTCCCATATTCTTTTAATTGAGATGTGTAAGACAGTTAATTAAGAATTATATAACAGTTGTATAAGAAATCTTTAGATGATGCAAAAATGATGCAAAAAATAGATATCCTATATAGAAAGAATACAAATGTTGCGAATCCATGTAAAGTTTGATAACTTGGATTCGCAATTATTTTTTGAGGAGGCAGAGGTCTTGAGAAAATATCATATACTAATTGTCGAGGATGAGAAGGCAATACTTAATTTAATTAAGATTAGTTTAACTGCACAGGGATATCTTTGTGATACAGCCTCTGATGGATTGGAAGCAGCAAATAAACTGGAAGATAAACGCTATGATCTAATTCTTCTGGATATTATGCTGCCTAAAGTGAATGGATATGAATTAATGGATTTTATTAAGGGGTATAAAATCCCAGTAATATATCTGTCAGCCAAGGGAAAGGTAGAAGATAAGGTAAAGGGACTTAAGCTGGGAGCTGAGGATTATATTACAAAGCCCTTTGAACTTCTGGAGCTATTAGCAAGAATAGAAACTGTGCTTAGGCGTTTTAACAAATATGAAGAGGAATATATCCTTGAGGATATTGTAATTAATACAAACTCACATACCGTTAAGAAAGGTGAAGATGAGATAATATTAACACAGAAGGAATTTATGTTACTGATTCTATTTATGGAAAATCAAAACTTAGCGTTGTTTCGGGAGCAGATTTATGAGAGAGTCTGGGGAGGTGAATACACCGGGGACAGCAGAACTGTGGATCTGCATGTACAGAGATTACGGAAGAAGCTAGGTTTAGAGAAAAAAATTATAGCAATTCAAAAAGTAGGGTATCGATTGGAGATTTAGATGAAATTAACGTGGAAGATATTCTTCAGTACCTTTATTCTGGTGCTTCTGGCATTAAGTTTAGGCGGTACTCTCTTGTTATCTATTTCCTTCTCACGTTCCATCGATGGAGCGGTGGAACAAATATGTAAGGATAATCGAATGATGATGACTGAGATTGTAACTCTGATTGGTAATTACAATAAGTCCGTCTATCGAAATGAGGAGGATGCACTCAAGAGTATCCTGGCATCCTTAAGTGATAATTGGACAACAGATAGAAGGGATTACCGGATAAGAAATGAGATGGGAACCACATTACAGGAAAGTGCAGGGATGGGGATTCCTTTTAATATAGAACAAACAAAAATGGATACAGTTGCTTATCAGATATTTAAAACAGAGGAGCATTATTACTTGCAAGCGGTGACCAGGCTGCAATTAAAGGAACAGATTATTACTATTGAAAACTGTAATGAGATAACCTATATATTCAAAATGCGTAAGGAACAGCAAATATTATTAATTGAAATTGTACTTATGGTAGGTGGATTGTGTGCGGTTATTAACTATATATTTACCATTTGGATAACTAAGCCTGTTATGGAACTTGCAAAAGCAACGAAAGAGATTTCAGGTGGAGATATGGGGGTAAGAGTTATCGTAAATTCCCAGGATGAGCTAGGGACCCTGGGCAACAACTTTAATGATATGGCAGATACATTGGAAGAAAAGATATACGAGCTTAAAGAAGCAGCCAGACGTCAGGAGGATTTTGTAGGTAG
>JASGEU010000135.1:0-19802 GCA_047606065.1 Mobilitalea sp. | reverse complement strand
TATTAAAATAAATAAAGTTGATATTGCAGCAATTACGGTTCCTAAGGCGAAAGCTCCGGCATTAGCTGCAGATCTGGCCAGATGGGGAGTAAAGGGTATTTGGAACTTTGCACCAACCGATCTGAATCTACCAAAAGAAGTAACAGTGGAAAATGTACATCTTGCAGAAAGCTTAATGAAGCTATCCTATCGTTTATCCGGAAAGGGAGAAATGGAAGGATAAGATGGTTTTTTAAAGGAAGGAAACACAATTTCTCATATGACAAAGAAGGAGAAACGCAACGAGTTTCATAACATTGTTAAGAATAAAAAACTGCCAATTCTGTCGCTGGATACCAGATGGCATGACTTGTTTCCGCAGGAAGAAAAGACTCCTGAAATGAAAAACCTGGAACAGAAGGTAAATGAATTATTAAAAAGACAGGGCAAGCTTGTAAATGATATTAAAGATTTAAAACAATTAAAGTCAAATCTTATGAAGGAAATTGTCCAGAATATGGACATTGGTTCTGATGCCCTTGGAAAAGCCAAGGAGAAAAAGCTGGACAAAAATAAGAATTATATCAATGAGATTAATTTAAAGCTTGAGAAATCCATGGATGAACTTGCTGATTTACCCTATGAAATTAAAGCTGTAAATGAGCAGCTAATGGCAGAAAGTATACACGTATTTTATGATCTGCTGGAGAAAAATAAGCAGGAAATTAATGATGTTACAACTTGGATAAATCAAATTCGTGAAGAACTAAAGCAAAAAATTCTGTTGAAGCAGGATTTAGAAATGAAAAATTCTAAAATTTATACATATATGCATGATATTCTTGGTGCTGATTTAATGGAATCCTTTGATAAGGAGTTCTAGGGAGGATAATGTGATTATCGGAATTGGAGTTGATCTAATCGAAATTGATCGGGTCGAAAAAGCCTATCAAAAGGCAGCTTTTCAAAAAAAATATTTTACGCAAAGGGAAATTGAGTTCATTGGCATGGACTATAAGAAGGCAGCAGGAAATTTCGCTGTAAAAGAAGCAGTTGCGAAAATGTTTGGGACAGGCTTTCGAGGTTTTGCTCCAATTGATGTAGAAGTATTGCGGGATGAGCAAGGGAAGCCCTATGTAAACCTGATTGCAAGAGCACAGGAGTTGGCAAAGGCAAGAGAAATTAAGAGAGTTCATGTTTCGATTAGTAATGTGAAGGAATATGCCAATGCATTTGTAATAGGGGAGGCGTAGTGTATGCGATATGCTTTTAATTCACAGCAGATGAAAATGGTGGATGATTATACCATTGATGTTGCTGGAATTACCGCACTTGAACTTATGGAGCGAGCAGCTGCGGGATTAGTGGCTGCTATGAAAACTCGCATTACGAAATCAGATCGGATATTGGCTATCTGCGGACCGGGTAATAATGGCGGGGATGGGGTTGCAGCAAGCAGGCTCTTGCATTTGGAAGGCTATCAGGTTGCTGTGCTTCTTCTTGGAGACCAGGAGAAAAGATCCATGTCAATGAATATGCAACTGGAAATGGCAAAGAATATTGGCATTGTGTTCGAACACAGAGACAGGATTTCTGAATATAATATATTAATTGATGCTTTATTTGGCGTTGGTCTTACCAGAGTGATAAATGGCGAATATGCTTCGGTTATTGACCAGATGAATCTCAATCAGAGCTATATTTATTCTGTAGATATACCTTCAGGGATCTCTGCTGATAATGGAAGCGTGTTGTCTCATGCTGTTAAAGCTGATGAAACAGTGACTTTCGGATATCAGAAGTTAGGGATGTTATTATATCCAGGAGCAGATTATACAGGGAAAGTAACCCTTGTGGATATTGGGTTTTCAACCCAATCAGAACAATTACTGAAACAAAAAATCTGTTATTATGAGTCAGAGGATTTAGTTAAATTACCAGAAAGGTACAACTACAGCAATAAAGGAAGTTATGGCAGAGTACTTATTATTGCTGGTAGTAATGGAATGAGCGGAGCAGCATATTTATCAGCAAAAGCAGCTTATCGAAGTGGAGCAGGACTTGTAAAGATATTGACTTCTCATGCTAATCGAATTATATTACAGACCCTGTTACCGGAAGCACTTTTTGCAGCCTATGACCAGGAATTGGATAATACAATTGCTATAAAAAATATTCAGGATGCTCTTTTATGGGCGTCTGTTATTGTTATTGGACCAGGAATTGGGAGAACTGAGCTTTCAAATGAACTTTTGGAGAATGTATTAGAGAAAGCGAAAGTTCCTTTGATTCTTGATGCAGATGCTCTCCAGCTATTATCAAATAAAATTAGCGTTATACTGAATCAACAGGGCATTATTTCAACGATTGAGCCAGGTTGGTCGGTTGCGTTAAAACGTATGGAATATCTTGATAAACTCTTACCGGAGAATACAATACTTACGCCACACTTAAAAGAGTTATCGTCATTACTTGGGCTTCCGGTTTCTTATATTTCCAATAATTTAATTGACACTGCAAGACAATGTTCTTATAATAGTAAGTTGATATTCAATATTAAAGACGCCAGGTCTTTGGTGACTGGTGGTTCGGATATGTATATCAATGTAACTGGAAACAATGGAATGGCGACCGGCGGAACAGGTGATGTTTTAACCGGTATCATAGCAGCATTTCTTGCACAAGGAATGCAAGCCTATGAGGCTGTTTGCCTTGCCTCCTATATTCATGGTTTAGCGGGAGACTTAGCAGCCTTGGAGAAAGGTGTCTATTCCTTAATCGCAAGTGATGTGGTGGATGCCATAGAAAAAGTTATTTGCAGGAAAGGCTAGCATTGAAATGATGAATTTAGAAAATAATACACAGAGTATTCGAAATTCTTATAGAGTTCAGGCACGTGTCAATCTAGATGCAATAAGACATAACCTACAAGAAGTTAAAAATAAAATTCAGGATAACGCCATGTTAATGGCTATAGTCAAAGCAGATGGCTATGGTCATGGTGCAGTTCCAATTGCAAAAGCAATTGGAGACAGTTCAATTGTTGATGCCTATGGTGTTGCAATTATTGAAGAAGCTGTGGAACTTCGACAGGCTGGTATTACAAAACCTGTTTTAGTTCTCGGGTACACCCCGATGGAGCAATATGAATATGTTGTGACTTATGACATTTCACAGACAGTATTTCAATATGATATGGCAAAGGCTCTTTCAGAGGAAGCCTGCAGACAAAATAAGATCGTGAAAGTTCATATCAAGTTTGATACGGGTATGAATCGGATTGGTTTTTCTGATACAAAAGAAAGTATTGATGCTATAAAACAAATTGTTAAGCTGCCTAATTTGGAAATAGAAGGATTGTTTTCTCATTTTGCATGTGCGGATGAAACGGATCGGACCTATACAGAAAATCAATTGGCACGTTTTCAGAATTTCTGTTCCTGGCTGGATCAAGAGAATATTTTTATTCCAATCAAACATATTGCGAATAGCGCAGGTATCATTGAATTCCCAGTTGCATATTTTAATATGGTACGTTGTGGGATTGCTACTTATGGAATATATCCTTCGGATATGGTGAAGAAGGAAGAAATCAAGTTAATTCCAGCTATGGAAATTAAATCACATGTCATCTTTGTAAAGGATGTGGAAGCAGGAGCTGGAATTAGTTACGGAGCTACCTACGTTACAAGTAAGAAAATGAAAATAGCAACAATTCCAATTGGTTATGCCGATGGATATTCCAGAAACCTTTCAAACTGTGGTAAAGTAATTATTCATGGTAAATATGCACCCATTGTTGGAAGAATCTGTATGGATCAATTCATGGTGGATGTTACTGACATTGATGATGTTAAGCAAGGCGATGTAGTAACATTACTTGGTCAGGAGCAAGGAGCAAGTATAATGGCAGAGGAACTTGCAGAGTGGTCACATTCTTTTGCCTATGAATTGTTATGTACAGTTGGAAAAAGAATTCCAAGATTTTATATTGAAAACGAAATAAATTAATATTTTGTAACTGTTCACGTTTGACGAGAGTCAAACAGCGAGGAAACCGCAGGTTTTTGAGCTTAGTTCTGAATAGTTACGATATTTTTATTGAAATGCTGGAGATTTTTTTATGCACCATGCAAGGTAAGGAATACACACGAAGAAATTGGCAATAATAAGGTTAAGCTGATATTGGAGTGTGAATTGAGTGGTAATTAAAAGAGGAGATATCTTCTATGCGGATCTGAGACCAGTGGTCGGGTCTGAACAGGGTGGTGTCAGGCCGGTTCTGATTGTTCAGAATGATACAGGTAATAAACATAGTCCAACCGTAATATGTGCGGCCATTACATCAAAAATGAATAAAGCCAAGCTCCCCACACATGTGGAACTGGATGCAGAAAAATACGGAATTGTTAAAGATTCAGTTATTTTATTGGAGCAGGTGCGTACAATTGATAAATCCAGATTGAAAGAGAAAGTATGTCATTTGGATAGGGATGTATTAAAGAAAATTGATAAAGCACTTATAATCAGTTTTTCTTTAGATACATATTATAATAAATAGATACGATACGAAAAAAGGAGATAATATTATACGATGGACGAGGGAGATCCCTTATCGGGAATTGTAATAATTTTACTTTTAGTTTTATTTAATGCTGTGATTGTTTGCGCAAAAAATGCAATCAGTAATGTGAATGACAATATTGTCAAGAAGAAAGCGGATGCTGGGTCAAAAAAAGCCAAAAAACTGCTTCCGATTGTTGAAAAGCCAACAAGATATTTAAATGTGATGGAGCTTGTGCAGAATTTCATTGGAATATTAATTGGTATGGCTTATTTCTCCTATATTCTTCCACGGGTTGAAACTGCATTTGCGGACGATGGAACAGGGACAACGATATTTGTTCTTAAGATACTAACCTATGTGATATTTACCATCTTACTGGTTTATATCACAGTATTGTTCGGGTTAATTATTCCAAGACGATTTGCCACGAGATATGCAGAGCAGGTGGCATATCCTTTGACAGGTGTCATTAAGTTTCTTGGTGTGATTTTTTATCCGATTGCTTGGTTATTGGAATTAATAATGAATATTTTGTTACGATTATTTGGCATTAAGCCTTTTGATTTGACGGATAATGTGACCGAGGAAGAAATTATTTCTATGGTGAACGAAGGTCAGGAGCAGGGGGTTTTAGATGCTGGCGAAGTGGAAATGATATCGAATATTATGGGTCTTGGAGATAAAGAAGCCCAGGATATTATGACACCTAAGAAACGAATTATAGCTTTAAACTCTGAGATGTCAGTAGAGGAAGCTTTACGTTTTATGCTTTCTGAGAAGTATTCCAGGTATCCTTTATATGAGGACAATCGAGATAATATTATTGGTATTTTATATATCAAGGATGTCATAAGTGCATACATATCAGAAGAATTAAGAAAACAACCTTTGCAAAATCTTGCAAGAGAAGCATATTTTATTCCTGATACGATGAATGTCCATATTCTGTTTAGTGAAATGCAAATTAAGAATATTCATATGGCAATTGTTATTGATGAATACGGGCAAACTGCCGGGCTTGTGGCAATGGAAGATTTCCTTGAAGAGATTGTTGGTAATATCGATGACGAATTTGATGAAGAGGAAAGTAATATAATTGCAATTGAGGAAAATAGCGTACTCGTTAAAGGTGCTATTGGACTTGATGAATTAGAAGATGAATTAGATATCAGACTAATGAACGAGGATTTTGATACCTTGAATGGTCTGTTGATCTCTTTAATTGATCGAATTCCAATGGATGGTGAACAGGTGACATTAATTCATGAGGGATATCAGTTTGACGTACTTGAAACCAGAAATAAGATGACTCAGCAAGTTAGAATCACCAAGCTTCAGGCGAAGGTAGATAAGAATCTGGAAACAGAGGACGAAGAATAGAAATAAATGAATTGTTTCATAAGGAGATCAAAGTAGAACAGGGCGTCTGCCCTGTTCTTTTTCAAGTGTAATTAGTTAATTCCCTGCTTGTCCAATGACATCTTGACAATGGAGAAAATTTACAATATATTATTGGTAGATATTTACATAAATATCTGATTTCCATTTGCTTACTATTCCACGTAAAGGAGTGATTCTATGTTTAGAAAAGTCGGATTTAAATTAGTTTTATGCTCTGTCCTAGCCTTTTTGTTTTTACTTGTTGGTAATAGTTCAACAGCTTTGGCAGAGGAAAGCAAGATAGTTTCTGTAACAGAGCCTCGAAGCGTGACTGTACCTGATACTGCAATCGATCAGGTATTGCAGTCAATCGCAAATACTTCTTACAATTACGATGACGGGAGCTTCAGAGGAACTCTCCCATATGCAGGGCGAAGCTCTTTGACACAGACTCTGGTGGCTATATATCCAGACATGACAATATACAACTATACCTTTAGTGTAACCTACACTGGAACGGTAGTAAGCTACTCGCAACCAAGTACGAAGGAGGTAGCTGTCAGCGTTCCGTATACGATTTCTGTTCCGGATTATGTAATTTCAAATGTATTGCAAATTATATCCAACTCCACTTACAATTATGATGATGGCACCTATAGCGGTACCCTTCCATTTACCGGCTACAGCAATGTAAGTTCTACCTTTGTAGCAAGCTATCCGGGCTATAATATTTATTCCTATTCTTTTACTGTTTATTACGCCGGCACTGTCACTATAAATTAACATACTCCTATGGTTCTATTGATGTTTGAAAGTAACTAGATACTATCCCATAGCAAATGGAAATATAAATTCTTAGTTTAGCTGCAGATTGAAAAATCTCTATCCTTTGAAGTAGTGTGTTTAAGAGCTTTATACAGGAATATAGAAAGAAAGACTACACAAAAGGTTTTATCCTTGGGTGTAGTCTTTCTTTCTATTACACAGCCGGGGAGCCATGTAATATAGCGTATAATAGGGTGGGAGTAGAAAGTGTTTTATCACTGACTATGGGAATATTATAAAATCTAAATGTGTTCACATTGTGAAGCTTTTATTAAAAGAATATGAAAACAAGTTTTGAAAAATTTTATTATTCATCTTGTCCACGATATAAAAGAGAGTGCACACCGTCTAAACGATGTGTACTCTCTTTTTAATTTATAATGTAGGGAGGAGGAGAGTGAATATATATCACTTTCTAATTCAAAGTATAAATGGAACATATGATTAAAATATGGATAAAATAAATACTTTTTGTTAACAAATTGGTCCAAATTTATGTCAATAGTAGATAAATGTAAAATACATACAATTGTTACTATATTTATAACGGTTTGAACATGAAAAATTATTGCTATAATAGAAAGAAGAAAGCTTTCTTTTGTAGGTATAGCGTTAACACAGCATAGGGGAAATACCTGGTATCTTAGCTTAATCCACCTAATTACAGGTAATTAGTGGAGGGAATGGTGAAAATAGATAGGAATTAATACTCACTTTTGCTTGAATTTATTTGTTAAAAAAGTTAGAATAGAAAAGAACCCATTGCTTTTGGAAAATAAACATTCCATTTTTACAGCTACGAGGGATTTACTAAGTATTAAGAAATGGAGAAGGTTATGAGAATAGGTTTACTACGACATTTTAAAGTCAACTGTCCGCATGCGAAGATGATGACCTCCGGTGAATTTCGTGAATGGTCTGAAAAATATGAAGTGTCTAAAGTATTTAAGAAAAAAGTTGAAATGTATGATATTGAATGGGATATCTGCTATGCAAGTGACCTGCCAAGAGCAATCACAACGGCAAAAGAGGTTTATAGCGGTAATTTGAAGATAGATAAACTCCTAAGAGAAGTTGATAATGCACCTTTTATGCATACAGAAAAAATAAGGCTCCCTTTTGAGGTATGGCATGTATGTGGTAGACTTGCATGGTTTTTTAAATCAAAGAGTCAACCAGAAACCAGAAGCCAGACAAAGAAAAGAATTAACGATTTTCTTGACCGAATTGATTGGTCGAAGGAGAATGTATTAATTGTCTTCCATGGTTTTATGCTTTATAATTTTCAGAAGGAATTGCGTAAGCGGGGATTTTTGGGCGAAAAGCTAAAGCTTGTTAAAAACGGTGTGTTGTATGAATATCTAAGAGAAGAACCAGAGGTAATAAGGAATAATGAAGATAACACTGATCTGTGTGGGTAAGCTGAAGGAAAAATACCTTTCCTTAGGAGTAGACGAATATGCAAAAAGGTTAAGCCGCTACTGTGCCCTGGATATAGTAGAGCTTCAGGATGAGAAAACACCGGATCAGGCATCACCTGCAACGGAAGACATTATTAGAAAAAAAGAAGGCGAAAGAATCTTAAAAGCTTTAAAAGACGATTCCTATGCAATAGCGTTAGCGATTGAGGGATCGATGTTAGCATCAGAAGAACTTGCAGAGAAAATAGAGTCAATTGGTGTGTCTGGACAAAGTCATATTAGTTTTATCATTGGCGGCTCCTTAGGATTATCTCCAGAGGTATTAAAAAGAGCAGACTATAAATTAAGTTTTTCTAAAATGACTTTTCCTCATCAGTTAATGAGAATGATTTTATTGGAGCAAATTTATCGTGCCTATAGAATAATAAATAATCAACCCTATCATAAGTAATGCCCTGCTGCTTTAAGACATAAAGTTAACTTTAAGCAGTATACAAAGCTTAATATATCTTATTTACTTAAGTTACAAATAAGGAGGTTAATAATGAACACAATTGATTATGCAATTGCAATGGAAAAGGATGGTCACGATTACTATCTGGAACAAGCAGAGTTAAACAAGGGAAATGAGTTAGAAAAGGTATTTTTATTTCTAGCGAAAGAAGAGCAGTCACATTATGACTTATTAGTAAAAAGGAAGAATTCCGAAACAGTTGCCTACCACGATAGCACGTTAATGGATTTAAAAAATGTTTTTTCTGATTTAGAAAGTATTCCGCAGAATAAAGAAAAGCAACTAGATATTTATCGTATTGCATATGGATTAGAAGAAAAAAGCATCCATTTATATTTTGATTTATTAACCCAAACGACTGACCCTGTTAATCAAAAGCTGTATACCTTTTTAATTCATCAGGAGCAGCAGCACATGAAATTATTTGAGGACTTAGTGATTATGTTATCCAGACCAGAGGAATGGGTTGAATCAGCAGAGTTCGGTATTCGAGAAGAGTATTAAGATTATTAGAATATTAAATTTATGAAAGAACCAACAGCAAAAGCTTTACATTACTAATGTGGAGATAAATGTGTTGGTTCTTTTTTTGATATATTTGAAGGAGATACATCCTTTTATATTCCGTTGAAGTATTGCCAAAGTATCGGTTTAAAGCATCAGTAGACTGATACTTTAAACCGATGAAATAAAAGTATTGACAAAGCAGTAAGTTGCTGTCTATAATAGCTTATGGTTAGACATAAGACAATGTGGTCAAAAATACAAATAATTTTTGACCATATTTTTTTAACAAATTACTTTATTACACTAAATTAATAAGGTGTTAAATTGTCGATCTATCCGATTTTTAAAGAAACATTGAGGAGGAGATTTATGAAGAAAACAAGTAAAATTTTTGCACTTATGCTAGTAATTATGTTAGTACTGTCACTAGCTGCCTGCGGAAAAGAATCAAATGATTCTAAGACAAATACGAAACCTACAGATACGCCAGCTTCAGAGGGCGATACAGGTAATGATGGCACAACAACAGAAGGCAATGTATTAAATGTTCAGTTTGACGTTGAGGTTGCTTCTTTAGATCCACAAATTGCAACAGATGGTACATCCTTTGAAGTTATAGCTGCAACCACAGAAGGTTTATACTCTGTAGATGCCGCAGGTACACCAATACTTGCAATGGCTGAAAAAGTTGATAAAAGTGAGGATGGTTTAACTTATACCTTTACCTTAAGAGATGCTAAGTGGTCCAATGGGACTCCTGTAACTGCAAATGACTTTGTATTTGCGTGGAGAAGACTTGTTGATCCAGCAGTAGCCAGTGAATATTCCTTTATTGCAGATATCGCTTGTATTGCAAATGCAGCTTCCATTACTGCTGGTGAAACACCAGTTGACCAGCTTGGAGTAACTGCACAGGATGATAAGACTTTAGTAGTAACACTTACCGTTCCAGTTCCATTCTTTGAATCCTTATTGGCGTTCCCTTCCTTCTTACCAGTAAATGAAGCCTTCTTTACAGAGAAAGGTGATACCTTTGGTACCTCCCCTGATACTGTAATCAGCAATGGACCATTTACAATTACTGCTTATGAGCCAGCTGCTACTGCAATCACTTTAACAAAGAGCGAAACTTATTGGGATGCAAGCAAAGTTGCTCTTAATGGTATTCAATATCAGGTTATCAAAGATTCACAGCAGGCAATGCTTTCCTATCAGAATGGTGACTTAGATGTAGCGACACTTTCTGGTGAACAGGTAGAGCAGTTCCAGGCAGATCCTGAATTTACTAATATTATGGCTGGTTATTTATGGTATATCTCACCTAATCAGGAAGTTGCAGGTCTTGAAAATGTTAATTTACGTAAAGCACTTGCACTTGCATATGACAAAGCTGCGGTTGTAAACAATATCTTAAAAGATGGTTCCATCGTTGCAGATTTTGCAGTTCCTACCAAATTAGCAACAGGTCCTGATGGCAAGGATTATCGTGAAACAGCAGGTACATATTTTACAACTGACAAAGCACAGGCTCTTGCATATTGGGAAACAGCAAAGACAGAACTTGGTAAGTCAGAGTTGGCCTATACAATGATCGTAGAGGATACTGAATCTGCTATGAACGTTGCACAGTTTATCAAGGGTGAAGTTGAAACGACACTTCCCGGTATCACAATTAACATCGAAACAATGCCTAAGAAAAACCGTGTTGAAAGAATGCAGGCAGGCGAATTCGAACTTGGTTTAACTCGTTGGGGTCCTGACTATGCAGATCCTATGACCTATTTAGATATGTGGACCACAGGAAGCCCTAATAACTACGGTTACTGGTCAAATGCTGATTATGATGCAATCATCACATCTGCAAAGAATGGTGAGCTTGCTCTTGATGTTACTGCAAGATGGGAAGCATTAAAGGAAGCAGAGAAGATTGTAATGGATAATGCAGTAATCTTACCTGTATATCAAAAAGGTGATGCAGTTATGATTAAGACTGGCGTTGCAGGCATAGAATTCCACTCCGTAGGTATCAATAGAATTTATAAAAATGCAACAAAGAACTAACTATAAATAAACCATATAGTAGAAGCTATGGCGCTGTCAGGCGTGGGTATCACAGTGACAGCGTCTTTCTTCACGATAAAGATACTTGCTAAGGTGTAGGTGTCAGATATGGTAAGGAGCGTGAATCTGTGAGAAAATATATTTTAAAGAGATTGGGTATTTCTATTCTGACCTTACTTGTAATCTTACTGGTATTGTTTCTAATGTTAGAATTTATGCCTGGCTCACCCTTTAACGATGAGAAATTAAATGAGGCTCAGAAAGCCCTGCTTAATGCAAAATATGGACTGGATCAGCCTATTATTATACGGTTTTTTAACTACATACAGGCAATGCTTTCCGGTGATTTTGGTGTTTCTTATACCATTTCTAAGAACACACCGATTACTGTTCTATTAGAAAGCAGATTACCAATATCCCTGCGAATTGGTGGACAAGCTATCTTAATTGGAACCTTAATAGGATTGATATTAGGAATTATTGCAGCCCTAAAGCATAATACAATTTATGATACCATTACTACAATAATTTCAGTATTAGGTGTAAGTTTACCATCCTATGTATTTGCCATGATTTTAATCTACAGCATGGGCTTTGAACTGAAATGGTTTCCGTTGTTATACCGTGCAGAGGACCCATTTTATTCATCAGTTCTCCCAACCATATCGCTCTGTATGTTTACCATTGCTACAGTGGCGCGATTTACCAGAACTGAATTACTGGAAGTGCTGGGTTCCGATTACATGCTGCTGGCAGAAAGCAAGGGAATTAATAGTTTTGCCTTAATCTTCAAACATGCACTAAGAAATGCATTGATCCCGGTTATTACGGTACTTGCACCTTTGGTAGTTGGTTTAATGACAGGAAGTTTGGTAATTGAGAAGCTTTTCTCTATCCCTGGTATCGGAAGCTTATTGGTGTCTGCAATTCAATCCAATGATTACAATGTGGTTATTGCCCTAACCTTTATCTATAGTATTATGTATATCGGTATTATGTTAGTGGTGGATATTTTATACGGTATTATTGATCCAAGAATAAGACTGGCAAAGGAGAATCTGCATGAGTGATAATAATAGACAATTAACAGCCAAAGATTTTACCTTTGTTGGTGCTGACAAGATAGCACATGTTGATGAGATTTATGCTAGTAAGTCTTATTGGAGTGATATATTCTCACGTTTTAAAAAGAACAAAGGAGCAGTAATCGGCCTCATTTTTATCATATTAGTTCTGTTAATGGCTATGCTTGGCCCGAATATGACAGAACATACCTATCAATCTCAAATCATAGCCCATCAGAATTTGGCACCAAGAATTCAGGGAGTTGAAAATTTGGGGATTTTTGATGGCTCTGAAAAAATGCATACCTCGACAGGAAGCATAATTCAAAATAAATATGTTTCCGAAGATCCATCTGTTACCACGGGACTCGAAAAGATTTACTATTGGTTTGGTACGGATGTACTTGGACGTGATATATTTACAAGAACCTGGACAGGAACAAGAATTTCTCTTTATATTGCCCTTGTAGCAGTAATTGTTGATATGTGTTTTGGTATGATATATGGACTTATTTCCGGCTATTTTGGCGGGAAAGTGGATATGATACTTCAGCGTTTTTCAGAGATTTTAAATGGTATACCCACTCTGGTTATAGTAACCCTGTTAATATTGGTGTTTAAACCGGGATTAGTTACAATAACGCTTGCTTTAGCAATCACTGGTTGGATTGGGATGAGTCGAATTGCACGTGCTCAAGTACTTAAATTAAAGGAACAGGAATTTATTCTGGCATCTAAGACTTTGGGAGCAAGAGATTTCTTTATTATATTTAAAGAAATTCTACCGAACATCTTTGGACAATTAATCGTTATGTCAATGTTTTCTATTCCAAATGCAATTTTTACTGAAGCCTTTCTTGCATTTATCGGACTTGGTGTTCCGGCACCGTTAGCATCCCTTGGTTCCCTAATCAGCGATGCCTTTAAATCCTTTACAACACATCCTTATATGATTGTATTTCCGGTAGTGGTACTGGCAATTATCATGTTAAGCTTCAATATGATGGCAGATGGACTTAGAGATGCGTTCGATCCAAAGATGAAGGAAATGTAGGAGGTGTGGGATGGAGAATAACAAAATACTATCAATTAAAGACTTATCAATCTCATTTCAAACTTCTGCAGGCGTTGTGAATGTCATTCGAGGAATGCACTTAGATTTACATAAAGGTGAGACAGTTGCAATCGTTGGTGAGAGCGGCAGCGGTAAATCAGTTACGGTAAAAGCAATTATGGGGATTCTAAGCAGCAATGGTAAGATTAATAGCGGTTCTATTCAATTTGAATATGACAGAGATGGTCAGGAAGTTGAAGTGGATTTATTAAAGTTAACAAAACGTGAAATGAGAACCCGTATTAATGGAAAACGTATTGCTATGGTATTTCAAGATCCAATGACTTCACTTAATCCGACGATGACCATTGGTGCTCAAATCATGGAGGGAATGATTTACCACTATAAAACTCCGAAAAAAGAAGCACATAAAAAGGCGGTTGAACTTCTTGAGTTAGTTGGCATTACTGACCCGGAAAAGAGAATGAAAAATTATCCTCATCAATTATCCGGTGGTATGAGACAAAGAGTTGTTATAGCAATTGCACTTGCTTGTGATCCGGAACTGCTGATTTGTGATGAGCCGACTACTGCTCTGGATGTTACCATACAGGCAAAGATTTTGGAATTAATTAAGAATATTCAGGAAAAGACGGGTATCTCTGTAATCTATATTACTCATGATCTTGGTGTAGTTGCAAAAGTAGCAGATTATGTTGCTGTAATGTATGCCGGTAAGGTAGTAGAAAAAGGGACCACGGATGAGATCTTTTATCAGCCCAAGCACCCATATACCTGGGGTTTATTATCCGCAATGCCTGATTTAAACAGTACCGATGATAGACTATACACAATTCCGGGAAGCCCACCGAATCTATTGCATCAGATTAAAGGCGATGCCTTTGCACCACGTAATATCTATGCGATGAATATTGATTTTGAGGAAGAACCTCCGATGTTTAAAATCACGGATACTCATTATGCGGCGACGTGGTTATTGCATGAGGATGCCCCAAAGATAGATATGCCAAGTGAGCTTCGAGCAAGAATAGAAGTCATGCTGAAGGATTTAAAGTCTGATAGAAATACTGAAAAGAATATTGTAATAGAAACTACGAATACATCAGAAAGCATTGCTGAATCTTCTGTTGTAATACAACCTGAAAATAACATACTGGAAGAAACGGAGGCAAATGAAAATGGAGAATAAGAAGCCTCTCTTAGAAGTGAAGGGTTTAAAACAGTATTTTAGAATCAATCGTAAGTTTACGGTGAAGGCAGTAGATGATGTCAGTTTTCAAATCAATCCAGGTGAGACCTACGGTTTGGTGGGTGAGTCTGGCAGCGGTAAATCTACCATTGGTCGTTCAATTATTCGATTATATGAGCCAACGGCTGGAGATGTTGTTTTTAATGGTCAGAATATCTCGGGTAAATTATCAGTGAAGGATACACAGCTATTGCGAACCAAGATGCAGATGATATTCCAGGACCCAATGGCATGTTTGAATCCCAGAAAGAAAGTAATGGACATTATTGCGCAGGGTTTGGATATTCATCATCTTTACAAATCTCAAGAGGAGCGTAGGGATAAGGTGTATGAGATGCTTGATTTGGTGGGGTTATCCCATGAACATGCAACTCGCTATCCACATCAATTCTCTGGAGGACAAAGACAACGTATTGGTATTGCTAGAGCTTTAATCATGAATCCAGATCTAATTATTGCGGATGAGGCGATCAGTGCTCTGGATGTATCCATTCAAGCACAGGTTGTAAATCTCATGAAAGATATTCAGGTTAAGACAAAGACTGCTTACCTGTTCATTGCACATGATTTATCCATGGTAAAATATATATCCGACCGAATTGGAGTGCTGCACCTGGGACACTTAGTGGAAACAGGCACAAAGGATGAGATATTTGATAATCCAATCCACCCATACACAAAGTCCTTACTTTCTGCAATCCCACAGCCCAATCCGAAGGTAGAGAAGCAGCGGACCTCTGTTTCTTATGATTATGCTACCAGTGGTATTGACTATCATAAGGGAAAACAGCAGCATATCAGTGGACAGCATTATGTACTTGCTACCGATGATGAGCTGAAGAAGTGGAAGTAGCAAAAATATATTTTAAAAAGAATAAAGTGCACCTATAATCATCTGGACTTGCCTTACCATCCAATAGCTGCTGAAAAATGAGCCATTAGATGCCGGTCTGTGCCATTTGATCATATGTGCACTTTATTCTATTATACGCTTTCAATACGCTTTCCAATCACACATACGCGTCCGCCATCCGGACATTTCGCTTCAAAAACACCTGCTCTGTCTTTTCCATAATCCAGGTCAGCACCATTTTGCAAGGCATAGACAAAGGGATAAATGCTATGCCACAGTTCATGACACATTGGCGGGCATAAATCCTCGACTATAAATTCATCACCAGTTTTGTGATATCCACTTCTGCACTTACTTTCTGTTATTGTTATTAATACTTTTGCCATAGGTACACCTCATATATTTTATTTATAATCAAATGAATGACCCTCTGATTTAAAAAACCATTCTACCTGATGTGGTAGAATAGATTTCCCCACAGCATAATCACATACAATATCGCTTTTAATCTTCATAAAAACCTCTTTCTATCCTTTGTGGGTAAACAATATGAAACGTATTTAAATGCGTTATAACATATCAAATTATCATGTCTTTATTGTATGCTACATATGAATTTACCACAATAAGTTTTTATTAATTATTTAATCCTTATGTTACATCATACAGCGGTTATAATATATTAAAATTTTTAGTAGTATAAAGTAAATATATATCGGTTGCAATAATTCAATGTATAATTTCTGTAGTTGTAATCTACTTGATGATTCGTAGTTATAAATAGAGTTTAAATATAAGATTGTAAACTAAATGCTTGGATCAATCGATGTATATGATACATGAACGGTATATTAATATAGCAGCATATTGTCTAAATAAATATATAAATTCACTGACAGGAAAGAACGCAGTATGATTTCCCTAAATGCACTGTTTGACGGAGGTCTTGCCGGATTTGTTTGCCAATAGCGAACATAGAATGTTCGATGATGGCAAACAAATCCGGTGAGATGTCCGTCAATCTGTGTGTGTGGGAAGTCGTACTGCGTTCTTTCCGTAACTTAGCCAATACTATTTAAAATAAATCCTATGCGAAACCAAAATATCTCATAATCCCAAGGTACATACCATATGCAAAACCATATTGATTGCTTGCAAGCTTCTGTGCATCAGAGGAATTGGTAACATATCCAAGTTCAACAAGCAACGCAGTCATTTGAGTTCTGCGAAGAACATAGAGGGACGGATTTAATCGTACTCCATTGTTCTTCGTTCCGACAGTCTGAACGATTCCATTTAGAATCTGCTGTCCCATCCATTGAGCTTGTGTATTGAACTGATAAATATAAACCTCTGTACCGTTAATTGCCGGGTTGTTGTTAGCGTTGCAATGAATGCTGATGAAATAATCAGCAGGCCATTCATTTGCCAGACGAACCCTCTCTGCAAGGCTTGTTGCATTATTGGTTCCTAAAACAGTTGTCGGAGTTGGCCTTGATAGCCGTGCTTCAAATCTGGGATCATCATTAAGGAGGTTAGCCAGGTAAACGCCAACCTGATACGTGATATCCTGTTCGAACAAACCATTTCCTACTGCTCCGGCATTGTGATATCCGGTTGGATTATGACCTTGGTCGATAAATATTTTAATGGGCATGGAGACACATCCCTTCTATTTGCTATTAATATGATATTCCTCAAAAACAGACTTGTTACATAATAGTCAAAATTCCTATTCAAAGAAATAAATTAGTTAGAAAAAATACTGTAATTATGAAATGACCAAAGCTTTATTAAAATATTTGAAAATAAATAATAGAAAAATTCCTTCTTTGTATTGTATTTGTTTTTTTGGAGATAATTAGAAGTACTGATTTTTGAAAGGAGATTTATTTATGAAAGCGCGTATTCTAGTTATCTTATTAATTATCTTTACTGTTGTATTTACTGGTTGTAAAAAAAATACGGACGACGATAATGCAGCAGCGACAAAGGCACCGACTACAGCAGCGACGAAGGCACCCACAACAGCGCCAACAACAGCAGCAACCACAGCACCCACAACTGCTGCGACACAAACACCGGATGATACCGACGCCGTTACAACAGCATCAATTGTTAACACAGAGGATGCATTTTTAAAGGCAATCAGCAAGGATGGAACTTGGATTATAGCAATTCTAAGTGATATGTCAATTGACAAAGAACTTGTACTTGAAGGTGAATTTAAAAATGGTAAACAGGATGAAGCAGGTAAAGATGTAATTCAAAGAAAACTTGCTCTATATACACAGGATGCGGATCGAAACATTACCAATCGTTTTACGCTTACTGCACCTAAGCTCACAGTAAAAAGCCCGCAGGCTAGTATTCAGCATGGTAAATTTAAAGGTGATATCTATGTTGATGTTGCAGACTTCCAGTTAATCGATACCGAAGTAGAAGGAAATGTATATTTCACAAAACAGGAATACATGGACTCCTTTAAAGCGGATGAGACTTCTAAAGTTAGTGGCAAGAAGGAAGTAACTAAATAGTAATGAGGTATTATATATTTTAAATAAGTAAGATAAAATAGGGTTCTTATCATGTATGGGGCTTATGAAGCACCTTCATGGATAAGGACCCTTTGTGATACCTTTAAATAGCAATTGATAAATGTAATTTTATGAAATATAATAAAAGTAATGATTAAACACAATTTACATATTTTGTAGTTTGTGATATGATATTTTATTTTTGCTTTATGATTCGCAATTAAGGAAGTGACTTATGTTAAAAGTTATTTATGGAATATTAATAGCTATGATATTAGCGTTATTAATAATGTTCGGCGGTTTATTTATTAATCCAAAACATCAGGAAGAAGAGCAGGTTACACTTGATAATCCAAAATATCATCTTCAGTTTATCGTGCAGGATAAGAATGAGAGCTTTTGGAGTGACCTGGAGAAAGGTGCAAAGGAAGCAGAGAAAGAACTTGGTGTCTATGTTGAGCTGGTTACTTTGGAACAAATGGATATTGAAAGTTTAAGCAAAACTGTGGAAATGGCGATTAACTCTGGAGTGGATGGGATTGCACTGCAAGCTGTAGATTCAGAGAAAACCCAAGAGCTGATTGATATTGCGAAATCACAGGGGGTTGCTATATTGACATATGAGAATAATAATTATATTCTATCCGATACCCCTACTGTGGGTACGAATAATTACAGTCTTGGAACTTATGCTGGTGAAATGACGGTAGAGGCTGCAAATGGACAGGCTGATGTGGCAGTAGTCATTAATAGCTCGGGTAATGAAGGTGACAAGGAATTCAAGAACTTGATTATTGAGGGAATAAATAATGCCTTTGATTCCTATTCTTCCATGCATATATCAGAAGATAATATATATACAATTGATGCTGATATGTTTGAGGCAGAAAAAGTTACCTCCAGTATTATTGAAAAATCGGATATGCCAGATCTGATTATCTGTATGGATGCAAAGTGTACTTCAGGAATTGCTCAAATTATCAGAGATAATAATTTGGTAGGTGATATTAAAATCGTTGGGTATGGCGTAAGTCCGCAAACCTTAGACTTCATAGAACATGGTGTAATCTATGGCACGATTAGCCCGGATTCCTTTGAAATAGGCTATAGTACAGTGAAATCACTGACCCAGCTGCTGGAAGGTGAACAAATCAGTAACGTGATTAGTACAAGTTTACATGCCATAGATAAGAGTAATGTAGCCGAGTATTCGGAGGACATTGTTACAGAATAGACCCTTGGTAGAAGGGTGTTGAAAGGTTTGGTTACTTATGAAATTAATGAGAAAAGGAATGGCTTTTCGTACAAAGCTAATGGGCTTCTTTTTTCTTGCGATCTCCTTTACTGCTTTAGTGGGTGTCTATACTTACAAGTCTTCAAGCGTAATTATGAGTGATATGACCCGGTTATTAAGCCAGACACAGGATATAACCACACTATATAATGAGCTGGATAATATTCATATGTATTTTGAGGATTATTTGTCTACAAGAAGTTCGGACAGTCTCAATGCGTTTTATGATTATAGTATTTCGATTGAAGAGCATAGCAGTAGAATTGAGAAGAATTCAGATTATTCCGAGAGAGGAATTAAAATAAAAAATATATCCGGAATGATAACACATTATTTATCAGTATTGGATGAGACTGTAATCGAAAAACGTAAGGGACAAATAAAGTATATTGAAGGTTATCATCAGGCGGTAAAAGAGAATTCTTATATCGGTGAGTATATTGAAGATATGATGAGTACCGACTTGAGTGAGAGTG
>JASGEU010000134.1:0-6144 GCA_047606065.1 Mobilitalea sp. | reverse complement strand
TAACCGCATGCCCTGCCCAGGAAGGCTCTAATTGCAAATCCTCTAAACTGGTACTTTCCAGCCTGCCCTCCATACTCCAGACACTTCGAATTCTATGAACTTTTAGGGTGTCATAAGCGTCGCTACCGGTAAAAGGGGTAATCCCTCCAAGAGAAAAGCTAGAAATCATCTCAAGGGTAGTATCTTTCTTACTTAAATTATGAAAAACATTATAGGTTTCAATACAATCACTATCCTTAAAAAGTTGCAAATAATGCTCTACTTTATATCCCCGCTGATCAATTAAGGTTGTAATAACTTCATCTCTATCCTCAAAGGAGACTACGTCTTGTTGTTCACAGGTCAGACAAAAGGTAGATTCCCCCTGTCGGAGGGTAACACCACCAGCATAAGCACCTGGGTAAATATCTCCTGCTAGCTTTATCTGCACCAGTGAATCAACAATCTGTTTTTTCTGCTCCCATTCAACCGGTTCCATACCCTCCGGCAACAGCATCAGCCCAACATTCTTCGTCTCTGAGTCAATCACATATACAATATCTGTATCCTTAAAAGAATACTTCCTTAAAATCGAAACTGCCATAAATTCTCCTTTCATTAACTATCTCTTACCTATACTAATCAAGACATAAAGATCATTATCTTATTCTTAAATCTTTCTTTTTCTTATCTCTTTTCTTATTTCTTTCCTTATTTCTTTCCTTATTTCTTCCTTTATTTCTTTCTTGGCTCATTTCATATTTTTTCCAATCGTCCTCTTCTTCGATTGGTTCGAATTATTAAATCAATGGAGAAAACCAGGAATATGAGTGCATATATGATCAGATGGCGAAGATCGGCAAACAATGGTTGAACGTACTTATCAACCATTGTTTGGTAAGGCGAGTCCAGATGATTATATATGCACTTATATTCCGTCCCTCTATCCTTTAACGGCCCCAACTGTCATTCCTTTAATAAAGTATTTCTGCAGACTGATGAACAAAATAGCAATCGGAAGTATGGATATCACAATGGCAGCCATCGCCGTCGTGTAATCACTGGTTTGTGCTGAGAATAAGGATTGTATTGCTACCGTCAGTGTTTTCAGCTGCTTTTTACTGACAAACAGACTTGCCAGAAGATAGTCATTCCAGATTTGGAAGGACTGCATAATAATCAATGTTGCCATGGCTGGTTTTAGTAACGGAAATACAATTTTAAAATAGGTCTTAACAATGGAACAACCATCAATTCTGGCTGCTTCCTCAAGTTCAACCGGTACTGTTGACATAAAACTGGTCATTAAAAATACACCAAAGGAAATTGTTGTGGCTATATACATAAAGATAATGCCGTATCTTGTATTCGTAAGTTTTAAATTAAAACCTATTATATAAATAGGTAGAAACAGTGCCTGATAGGGAATTAGAATTCCGACGATAAAGTATACATAGAGGAATTTGAAAAACTTATGCTTACAACGTGCAATCGCCCACGCAGTCACCCCGCATAATAGTGCAAGAATTAGAACACTGATGACCGTGTAAAGCAGGGTGTTTGTAAAAGTAATTACCATATCCAGCTTCTGAAATGCCTTAATATAATTATCAAAGTTAAGCGTTTCCGGTAAGGAAAGAGGACTGCTTAGATACAGCTCTTTCTTGGTTTTAAAAGAATAATTGATTACAATAAAAATAGGTGCTATAAAAATAATAGCTACTATAGTCATTAATATCTGAAGGATAAAGGTGCTTTTGGTATAGGGTTGATTCGGAATAGAATCCTTCTCTTTTTTACGTCTTTTCACTGTTGTCATTATGCCTGAACCTCCTTACTCTTAAGACCTCTTACTTGTATTAAGGCTACCAATAGTAACACAATGACAAGAGTAACTGACATGGCAGAACCATATCCATATTGTCTTCCGTTAATTGCTGTTGTATATGTCTGATAAATAATTGAGGTTGAGGCTCTGCCCGGTCCTCCTTTGGTGGAAGATACCAGTAAGTCATACACTTTTAAGGACCCTGTTGTAATTCCAACTACACAAATTGTAATAGCTGGAGCTAACATAGGTATTGTTACATTGCGAAATCTTCTTAAAGCCCCTGCTCCGTCTACTCTTGCTGCTTCATATAATTCTGTGGGGATGGATTGAAGCCCTGCCAGATAAATTAACATCCAATAGCCAATCCACTGCCAGTTATTCGCAATTAAAAGTCCTGATAAAACAGTATCACCATCTCCAAATAACAGGAAATTAAAACTGGTTCCCAGGATATCATTAATGGCAGGTAATACATTGGAGAACATTCTAAGCCACACGAAACCAACAATAACTGCACTGATCAAACAGGGAACAAAGAATGCCGTTCGATATAACTTCTGTGCCTTAATTCCACGATCAAGTGCCATCGCAAATAATAAAGCAAGTACATTTTGAATAATTGTATTGCCTATTGTGAATTTAATTGTAAACCACCAGGCATTGCGAAAATCTGAGTCTCCCAATAAATTTATGTAATTCTCAAATCCCACAAAGGGCTTCACCTTGGTCATACCATCCCAGCTGGTGAAGGAATATCTTACTGCCAATAACATAGGAATAATAAGCCCTATTGTAAATATGACTAACCCTGGTAACACCAGCAAAAAGTACTGCCTAAAAACAACTTTATCCCAATTAGCCTTTTTCTGTCTGCTCATCTTCTTAACTCCTTTTATGTTGGCCCAAGAAAACCTCGATGCCTGATAGGATAGGGCTGCGCAGAATGGCAGCCCTATTTTTATTCAGTGAAACGACTTGTCGTTTCATCTTGCTTTTGAAATTTGTTTCTGAAATTGTGTTGTTGGGTTAGTTTGCACTGCTTGCGTCTACTCTTCCATCAGAAGCTGCTAAAGCATCTTCAAAAGTCTCATCACCCTGTAACCAAGCTGCGATATCCTTTGCATTTTCCTCCTGGAAGCCCCCCCATACTAACTGGTTATTACCAAGGGTTACGTCTACGATTTTTCCTTCTGCTGCATAGGTATCAATATCCGCCTGACTAGGATTAGTAAAGGTAGGTGTTACATCCTTTAACATAGGTGCAGTCTTAGTATAGTCATAGATTTCTACTGCAAGTTCTTTGTCGCCTGTTAGTACATCAAGCACATAATTAATAGCTTCCTGATTCTTGCTGGCTGCACTTGTCATAACTGTAATGTTAGGCTCAAAGATTAACTTGGAATCGCCCGTCTGATTAGGGAAAGGGAAGATACCAAAGTTAAAATTCTCATCAATATCTAAGAAGTTCTGAATAGACCAGGAACCGGATACCTTCATCGCTGCTTCTCCTAATACCATTCTTGCATCACAATCCGTCTGTTCTGTTGAAAATGTATCTTTATATGTATTATCAAAGATTAATTTGTTATAGCTATAAGCATTCTGGAATTCTTTAGAATTAGTAAAATTAGTCTCACCTGCTCTAAACTTATCACCCCAGGTAGGGTCATTATTAAATACATCATTCATAGCAAATTGCATGGTAACATTACCAATGGACCAGGTATCCACCATATGGCTTGCAAATGGAGTAATTCCTTTAGCCTTACAATCATCAATAATTGCCTGAAGTTCCTCAAGTGTTGTTGGTACTGACCAGCCATTTTCAGCAAACATATCTTTATTATAGTAAACACCTTGATATAACGCGTTATAAACAAGTCCATAAACCTTACCATCAACGGATACGTTAGTGTTAGCTGCATCCAAAACTCTATCCGTATATTCACTATTAATTTCGCCTAAAATCCCCTGTGAGGTATAGGTCTTAACATCCTGTGCCTTGCCGATCATGATATCAGGAAGACCGGACTGCATATACTGCTGCATCTTAGGTTGGAAATCGTTACCCCAATCAACGCATTCCCATTCTAAGGTAATGTTTGGATACTTTTTCGCTAATGCTGCATCAATTAAGTCCTCGATACCTGCATCTGTGGTAGATTGACCTGCTAAAACCGTAAGCGTTACTTTCTCTGCTGGTTCCTCGTTAGTAGGCTCTTCCGTATCAGTAACAGCCTTCGTAGGCGTCTCCCCTGTGGTATCCTTGTCCGTCTTGTTGCTGCTTCCACATGCTGTGAATAACGCTGTGGTCATTGTTAATGCAAGTAAAAGGCTAACCAGTTTTCTTTTCATAAAATTTTACCCTCTCTCTTGGAATGTTGTTTTGTTGCTACGCTAATTGTAGCTTTTTTTATTCCAATGAAAGTAGGACTATTTTGAAAATCGAGTTGCACTTTTTTGAACTTTTGAATGAAAAAACAAATATTTGTTATGGTAAATTAATGCAATTTATTGTAGTATAATTAGAAGATATTATTTTATATTTACTTTATTAATAAACTGTTTACTTGATTTTATTTCAATAAAGGGGCGGATTATGATATGAAACTTGTAATGCAGCCAACATTCTCAACTTATGGGCAGATATGTATCGCCATGATTGTAATAATGGGATTGTTGTCACATTTAGTATAGAATTATCTGGAGGTAATAAGGATGCCTAGACATGAATTTGGAATTATGCAAAGCGAGCCTATGAAAGGCGAACGATTTGATAAATATGAGCCTGAAAAATACAACTGTATTACCATCGATGATGCTTTCATAGAACCTCTCCTGCCTCAACTATCAGATATTGATTTTTATTGGCATACGATTGATGTTCCAGGTAAGGGCTTAGCATATTGGGGTATTACTTTGTTACCACCAGAATCTCTTCATTCAATGATAGATAAAATTTCTAACAGTACAGGACTATCCTTGTTAAAGGAACTACTTATCAATGCTAAAAATGACAGTAAATTTGTAATACATTTTGGGATATAAAAGTTTGAATTATGAAATAAATCCACGTACTAACAACTTAATTTTGGAGGGTATCTTATGAATAAAATTAAACACGATAAAATATCATTAATTATTTCTATTTTTTCTGTAATTATTTGCTTAGTTGCAATTGTTATTTCTGTAATAAATCTTAGATATGCAAAGGCTAACAAAATGGATGTTGGGATGGATATTACATTATTTTGGTGCACGATTACAATTTTGTGTGCGAATATAACAATATTTATTTCAAGTTATAGTAAGTACAAAAAACATTTCAAGTAATAATATTTCTGTAAAAAACATCTTTATTTCATAAATCATAACTAGAGCGATAAACCTGAACAAGGGGGATTTGAATATGAAGATAATTAAAGTAACCGATCAATTTCTTGCGAATTCATGCGATGAAATGTTAACTGCCTTAATTATGGATGAAAGAAGTTATGATACTAATATTAAGGAAGACTTTGTAGTTCGTGATTGGTATTCTACTACATTAGATAATGAACATCTAATAACATTTGTTGCAATGCAAGGAGAAGAAGTAATAGGATTTATTCATGGATTTGTAAAAGACGAGGCCGGTACCTTTGTGAATAATACAGTAATAGTTCTGGATGCCATGTATGTAAAAGAAAAAAATAGAAAACAGGGTATTGGAACTGCACTTATTGAAGAGTTTAAGAAATGGGGTAAATCAGTTGATGCAAAGTTCATTGATTTAAATGTTTTAGTTGATAATTCTTCGGCAATTGAATTATATAAAAAACATTCTTTTACTCCTCTAAAAAGTTATATGAGAAGTGAATTAAAATAATCTATTTTAAATTTCAATCTAAGAAATAACACCTTTTGAAAACTTCTTAATATTTTACAAATGTATATTTCCAATTATATTTATAAACAATGTACATAAGCAACTTGATTTTGTAAGGAGGATCGTGCATGAATAAAAATGATTCGCTTGAAATAAATAAAGAGAACCTGACCGAATTGCAGAACGGCACTGTATTAGACTCTGGGCCATTTTATCACGGCACAAAAGCCGACTTAAAGCCAGGGGATTTGCTGGAGCCAGGCTTTAACTCTAATTATGGCAGTCAAAAGAAGTCTAACTTCGTCTACCTGACTGCTACCTTGGATGCAGCTATCTGGGGAGCTGAACTTGCAGTCGGTGCCACACCCGGTCGGATTTATCAAGTAGAACCAACTGGCAGCTTCGAGAATGATCCAAATTTGAATGACAAGAAATTTCCCGGGAACCCAACCAGATCTTACCGTAC
>JASGEU010000133.1:0-95082 GCA_047606065.1 Mobilitalea sp. | reverse complement strand
CCTCTAAGACCGCTGTCCAGGATGGTTTGAATAACCTGGTCAGGAGTGTATTCGGTTAAAACTTTACCAAGAGCTTCATATCCGCCTGTTCCGATATATTCGTCGATGTTTTCCGGATTAATAACACCGCAGTTACGAAGTGCTATTCTATGCTGTTTCTTATAGAAATCAGTATCATTTAAGGATTTAAGACCATCCTCTGTTACCATTTCTTTATAAAGAAGACGAGTTACAATACGTCCCTTTAATAAATGTTCGCTGACTATTTCTGCAATATCTTCTTCCTTGACCATTGCATAAAAGGAAGCTTCTGGATAAATAATTACGATTGGACCTAAAGCACAAAGACCGTGACAGCCTGTCTGTACTACTGCAACCTCTTCCTTGAGACCATTTTTGTTAATCTCTGACTGCAGGGTTTCAATGATTTTTACGCTTCCGGAGGAAGTACATCCGGTACCACCGCAAACTAAAACGTGTGAACGATACATAGTGTGACCTCCTTCCGATTAGCTGAGTACTTCAGCAATCGTATATTTTTGAATTACCTGACCGCGGATTAAATGTTGATTAACAACTTCAACTGCCTTTTCAGGTGTCATTTTAATATAAGTTACTTTATCTTTACCAGGCTCTAATACCTCAACGATTGGTTCATATTGGCACAAGCCAATGCAACCGGTCTGAGTTACTGCTATATGTGATAAGTTTCTTTTTTGAACCTCATCAGATAGAGCGGAAAGAACAGGTCTTGCACCGCTTGCAATTCCACAGGTAGCCATTCCTACTATTACACGGGTCTGTTCACTGGATTCACTGCGAATACCAATTTGACCCTGCATTTTTTCTCTGATTGCTTTAAGCTCTTCAAGAGTTTTCATGCTAATCCTCCTTAAATGAAATATAAAATTATAGCTTCCTTCATAAAGGAGGATTTACCTCCTTAAATGAAATACAAAATTATAGCTGATGTGATTTAGGAGGCTGTACCCCCTAAAGAGAAAATATAATATTTTTTAATTTCAACTTAGTTTAAAACAGGGAGAATCAGATTCGATAGCCGCCATCCGTTTCGAATTGATTTTCTGCCAGAAACTCTTTAATATAATTAGAAACTTCGGGTGAGTTTAACGGAATATCACCGAGAATCTCACGAAGCATTCGGGTATCAAGAGCAAATTGCTTTTCTTCAAATTGATATCGATATGCAAAATCTATTTGCGGGTTTAAAATAATTAAGGTATGAATTGTACTATTTATATCACCCAAAGGCATTCGATCAATATGAGATAACCCAAAAGTTGCTGTAACTTTTGTACCGACATTTGGTGTTGAGTGAATATCAAGACTACCACCAGTACCAAGTGCAGCCATTTGAAAAAATGGGATGCCAAGTCCGATCCTACGTGTTGTACGAGTCGTATAGAAGGGGTCTTTAACTTGCATTAGTTGTTCACTTGTCATTCCACAACCATTATCGGTAATTGTAATGGACATAACATCTAAATCTCTATGTATTTCTATGTCTATTTCAACAAGTCCAGCACCGGCTCTTATTGAGTTGTTTGCAATATCTAATACATTAAGAGATAATTCTGTCATTCGATTACCTGTACTTTGCTAAAACGCCATCAAGATCATCTAAGGAGAGCTTACCATATACATCCTCATTTACTGTCAATACAGGCGCAAGTCCACATGCACCAATACAACGACAAGCTTCTAATGAGAATTTTCCATCCTCCGTACAACCACCATCTTCTACACCAAGCTTTTCCTTAAGCTTATCAAAAAGGTCTCCAGAACCTTTAACATAACAAGCTGTTCCCAAGCAAACTGATATATTAAATTTGCCCTTAGGATTTAAGGAAAATTGTGAGTAAAAGGTTACTATCCCGTAAACTTTTTCTAATGGTACATTCATTTCATTAGAGATTATAGTTTGTACTTCAATTGGAAGATAGCCATAAATCTCCTGAGCCTTTTGCAGAATAGGCATTAATGCGCCTCTGTCTTCTTTGTGATCAGCAATAACCTGTAAAAGTGCAGCCTCCTGCTCTTTTGTTCCTGCAAAGGGTACTGTACTAGTTTGCAATCCCATTTATTTACCTCCTTGAATTAGCGTGTTTCCACAAAAATACATAAAATAGCGTAATTATGTTAAAATTATAACATATTCGTGTTAAAAAATCTACAAAAAATATTAACAACGTTAACTATTTTTGAAAATTTAAGAATATACAACATGTACAAACTTGATTTACAACAATTTACTAACGCAGGAAAGGTACCATAACCTCGGTTATTCCTGCATTGTATTTATTAGCAAAATGTATTATAATACAAAGTAAAAGAAAATAGTAATTTTATGCTGTTATTAGAATTTTTTGAAGAAAAAATGTCTGATGAACTTTAGGAAGGCGTTATAAATGGAAGAATTAAATAAACAATTAGATGGACTATTACAAACCACCCCAGGTGGGATTGCGACATTAGCTCTGGATGATATGCTTTCCATCCTGTATGCTACAGATACATTTTATAAATTAATTAAAAGTGTTACGGACAAGGACGTTAAGGGTTTAACCTCGCTGTTACGAATGGTGTATTCAGCAGATATTATAAATTTAACTCAGCAAATCGCATCTCAAAAACAACGTAAGGATAATTTGATTAGCTTAAATTTTCGAACGTTACAACAGGATGGCAGTTTTAAATGGATAATTATAAATGGAAGTAAAACAGAGGAAGCTTATCAGCCAGGTGCAAAAGCATATCCTGTATATTCATGCATAGCAATTGATATAACCAATCTGATGCAAAAATATAAAAAGCTGGAACAGAGCAATGATTATCATAGAATTATATCAGAATTATCGAGAGACTTGTATTTTGAATACGAAATAGCCACCGATACGATGTCTTTTTCAGAGCATTTTCGTGAGTTATTTGGCAAGGAGTCTACAGTTCCTAATTTTCGAAAAAGATTAGAGAAAACCAAGATAGTTCATGATGAAGAGCTTCCAGCGATCATCTCCATTTATAATAGTATGATGAGTGGAAGGAAATTGGCGAGGTTTGAAGTTAGACTAATTCCCAAGGATGGTATTCCTGTTTGGTACATTTGTTATGCCTCTATAATTTTTGATGAAAATAAAAATCCCGTTAAGGTTGTTGGTAAATTTTCACCAATGAATATGGTGAATTATGAAACTGTAGAAATACAGCCGGAAGTTGTACTAGATGCCACCACCAATGTATGTACGAAGGATTCCGCGGTAAATTTAATACAAAGTTTTGCTTCAAAACAAAAAGAGGATATTTTTTCTGCATTCTTACTAATTGATATTCGTAATTATAAAGGTATTAATGAAGTTAAAAAAATAATGAATGGAGAGAACATACTGACCACAATCGGCAGTGTTCTTAAAAGCCAGGTTAGAACCAGTGATATTATTGGAAGATTGGGAGTAAGTGAATTTGTAATCTATGTGAAAGAACTTCCCACAGATAGAATTGTGTATGAACTTGCGGAACGTCTTTGCAAGAAAGTAGAGGCTCTGCACTCCTATACAAATACAAAGAGCAATCTTAATGTAAGTATTGGAATTGCATTTCATAGAGGCGCAGAGGATTATGCGAACTTGCTTGCAAATGCTAATACAGCACTAATCATGGCAAAGAAAGTAGCAAATAGCTCCTTTGAAGTGTTTAGCGGCTCAATGCTTTCCTGATTTAAATGTAACTTAGCACCAAAGGCTCGAGTTCTACAGATATTAAGAAAGGCATGGTAGGATATGACAATTGCGGATGTAAGAGACATACTGGAAGCAAAATGGGTTGTCGGTGAAGAGTGGAAGGACAAAGAAGTTCATACAGCCTGTGGTTCTGATATGATGAGTGATGTGCTGGCATTTATGAAGGATCAATCGGTGTTACTTACCGGTCTGTGTAATCCACAGGTAATTCGAACGTGTGAAATGATGGATATTATTTGTGTCGTTTTTGTCCGTGGAAAATATCCGGATGAAATAATGATACAATTGGCAAAAGAGAAAGAGATTGTTTTATTGACTTCCGGACATCGGATGTTCTCGGCGTGCGGATTGTTGTATGAAAATGGTCTTCGAGGAGGTCCGGATTATAAGTGAGCGACGAAAATACAATTATAATGTCCTATGAGGTCCCTGCAAATGATTTTACAAGGGCGGGTGAGGCCTCCAGCAGTGTGAAAAGTAAATTAAAGAAAATGGGTGTAAAGCCTGAAATTATCCGTAAAGTTGCAATTGCTATGTATGAAGGTGAAATCAACATGGTAATCCATGCTTATGGAGGTAAAATAGATGTCATTGTTTCACCGGATGAAATTGAGATGATTCTAAAGGATCAAGGACCGGGAATTGCAGATGTTGAACTTGCAATGCAAGTTGGTTATTCCACTGCTCCTGATAATATCCGCTCCTTGGGTTTTGGAGCAGGAATGGGGCTGCCCAATATGAAAAAATATTCCGATGAAATGGAAATCGATACGGTTCTGGGGGTTGGAACAACAGTTACGATGAAGGTCAGAATGATGGAGCCCGAGGAAGTTACCAGTAATTGATTTTAGATAGTTAAATTTATAACAAACAATTCCAAGGAAGAAGCTACAGTATTGTGTAGGATAGGGAGGTAAGAGCATGGGGGAGTTTTTTACTTCAGTACACCTTAAGGAAGACTTATGTATGGGCTGTATCAACTGTATCAAACGTTGTCCGACCCAGGCAATTAGAGTAAGGAATGGAAAAGCTGTAATTACAAAAGAGTTCTGTATTGATTGCGGAGAATGTATTCGAATCTGCCCTCATCATGCAAAAGAAGCAACCTATGATTCACCTGATATCATGAAGAAGTTTGAATATACGGTGGCATTACCGCCGCCTTCACTATATGGTCAGTTTAATCACTTGGAAGATGTAAATATTATATTAACAGCCCTTAGAAAAATGGGGTTTGATGATGTTTATGAGGTAAGCAGCGCTGCCGAATTAGTGTCTGAAGCTTCTAGAGTTTATGTCTCCGAGCATAGAGAGAAATGGCCAATCATTAGTACCGCCTGTCCCTCCGTAGTACGTCTGATTCAAGTAAGATTTCCCAATTTAATAGAACAATTGCTACCGATCTGCGCCCCGGTTGACCTGGCAGCCTCAAAAGCTAAGGATATTGCTATGGAAAAAACGGGACTCCCAAGGGAGAAGATCGGGATTATTTTTATATCCCCCTGTCCTGCAAAAGTTACAGCTGTAAAATCTGCGATTGGGGTGGATCATAGTGAAATTGATGGAGTCTTAGCCATGAAGGAAGTCTATCCGATCTTACTGCCGCTTATGAAGCAAAGTATTGATGATGCAGAAGAACTAAGTAATTCCGGACGAATAGGAATTGGCTGGGGAGTAACAGGTGGAGAAGCAGGCGGCTTATTTTCCGATAGTTACCTGGCGGCAGATGGAATAGAGAATGTCATTCGAATCTTAGAGGATCTGGAAGATGATAAGTTTGACCAATTGGAGTTCATAGAACTAAATGCCTGTGCAGGCGGCTGTGTGGGAGGAGTTCTAACAGTAGAAAATCCGTATCTTGCCAAGGTGAAGTTAAAACGACTTAGAAAATATTTACCTGTTGCTTGTAACCATTTAAAACAAGTAAAGGACGAAAGCACTTATTGGACAAACGGAGTGCATTATGAGCCTGTTTTTAATATAGGAAAGAATATGAAAGAGAGTATTGCCAATATGGCAAGAGTTGAGGAGCTTTGTCAGAAGTTCCCGGGTCTCGATTGCGGTTCCTGCGGAGCACCCTCCTGTAAAGCGTTGGCTGAAGATATCGTTCGTGGCGTTGCACATGAACAGGATTGTATTCACATTCTTAGGGATTATATACATAAGCTTTCGGATGAATTATCAAAACTGGATATTAAGAAATAGAGAACGTAAGCAGGTCTATAAAGGCAAATATAATAAAATTAACTTTGCAAATACTGGGCATAGGGCACAAAGTTTGCAGGTATTTAGAAAGGCATGGTTATTAGGATGAAGGTTAAAGATTTGACCCAAGTAAGTGATTTTCAATTAGTTAATCAGGGCTTTGATTCAGACAGGGAAATAGGTGGAGTCTATTGTTGTGATTTGCTTAGTATTGCAATGGGGAGAATGCCGGCAAATTCCGCCTGGGTAACTGTTATGGGCAACATGAATACACTTGCTGTCGGTGCTTTAGCAGACGCAGCCTGTATTATTCTTGCCGAAGGCAGTAATCTGGATGACGCAGCCTTGAGTAAAGCAAAGGAGCAGGGAATTACAGTATATAAGACGGAGCTTCCTATATTTGAAGCAGCTTTACTTATTCACCTAAAGTTAAATGCATAGACTTTCCTACGATCTGCACATTCATTCCTGCCTATCTCCCTGCGGTGATGAGGATATGACTCCAGCTAATATAGTCGGGATGTCAGCTTTGAAAAACTTAGATGTAATAGCAGTTACAGATCATAATTCCTGCAAAAATTGCCCTGCTGTTTTGCATTGGGCAGAGAATTATAACCTGATAGCACTTCCGGGTATGGAACTTTGTACAATTGAAGAGGTCCATGCCCTATGCTTATTTGCTGACTTAGATGCTGCAATGAGATTTGATGACTATGTGTATTCCAAGTTGATTAAAATCCAGAATAAAGAAAGTGTCTTTGGTAAACAGGAAATTTATAATGAATTGGAAGAAGTAGTAGGTACAGAGCCGTATTTGCTTATTAATGCGACAGAGATACCCTTCTCAGATTTAGGCGAGCTAATGAGAGAATTTCATGGTATCTACATTCCTGCACATCTTGATAAGAATTCAAACAGTTTACTTTCCAATCTTGGATTTGTGCCGCCGGAATCGGATTTTACGGTGGCGGAACTTGCAAATTTAACGCACCAGGAAGAAATAGTCATTCGAAATCCGTATTTGAAACAATGTAATATCATTTCAAATTCCGATGCACATATGCTGGGTAATATTAATGAGGCAATCCACTTTATGGAAAGTCCCGGCAGGAAGAAAGAAGATATCCTTAAGAGGATAACATTAAGGTAATGTGGATATAACAGTCTTGTGAAGCGAAGTGTGTGAATTGAAATAATATCAGGTGGTATTTGATCTGCTTTGACATACTTGTATTATTATAATGATATGTTATAATCGATATAGTTGTAGCTAAGCGAAATCGAGCTTATGGCTGAATTATTACCAAGTTAGAAAAATATAGTATTTATTTGGACAAAGGAGTTTACTGTATGAATTTAATTGATATTAGAGAACTATATCGTAACAAAGAACAGTACATTGGCAAAACAGTAGAAATTGGCGGCTGGGTTAGAAGTATTCGAGATTCTAAAACTTTTGGATTTATTGTTGTAAATGATGGTACCTATTTTGAGACACTCCAGGTTGTATATCATGATGCTTTAGATAATTTTGCAACTATATCTAAGTTGAATGTTGGATCTGCAATTATTATTAAAGGTGAATTGGTTGCTACTCCACAAGCAAAGCAACCTTTTGAAATACAGGCGCAGGAAATTATCGTTGAAGGTACTTCCACTGCGGATTATCCATTACAGAAAAAGAGACATACTTTAGAGTTTCTTCGTACTATGACACATTTAAGAGCAAGAACAAATACCTTCCAGGCGGTTTTCCGTGTTCGTTCTTTAATTGCTTATGCAATTCATCAGTATTTTCAGGATAGAGACTTTGTATATGTGCATACTCCAATTATTACTGGCAGTGACTGCGAGGGTGCAGGTGAAATGTTCAGAGTAACCACCCTGGATCTTAACAACTTGCCAAAGACCAAGGAAGGCGAGATTGATAAGACACAGGATTTCTTTGGCAAGGAAACTAACCTTACCGTAAGCGGTCAGCTAAATGGTGAGACTTATGCTATGGCATTTAAGAATATATATACGTTTGGACCAACCTTCCGTGCAGAGAATTCCAATACCACACGTCATGCAGCAGAGTTCTGGATGATTGAGCCAGAGATCGCATTTGCTGATCTTCAAGATGACATGGCAATGGCAGAGGGAATGCTGAAATACGTGATCAACTATGTGTTGGAGCATGCGCCGGAAGAGATGCAGTTCTTTAATCAATTCATCGATCAGGGACTTTTAGAACGTCTTCAAAATGTAGTTAGTTCCGAGTTTGGACATGTTACTTATACGGAAGCTATTGAGATTTTAACAAAGAATAACGATAACTTTGATTATAAAGTTACCTGGGGTTGTGATCTTCAGACAGAGCATGAGCGTTATTTGACAGAGCAGGTATTTAAAAAGCCTGTATTCGTTACAGATTATCCTAAGGATATCAAAGCTTTCTACATGAAGATGAACGACGATAACAAGACGGTAGCAGCAATGGACTTATTGGTTCCTGGAATTGGAGAGATTATCGGTGGAAGCCAGAGAGAGGACGATTACGATAAGCTTGTGAAGAGAATGGAAGAGATGAAGCTGAATGCAGAAGATTATGAGTTCTATTTAGATCTTCGTAAATATGGCTCTGCAAGACATGCTGGTTTTGGACTTGGTTTTGAACGTACGGTAATGTATCTCACCGGTATGGGTAACATCAGAGATGTTGTTCCATTCCCTAGAACCGTTGGTAATTGTGATTTATAATAAGATTCTGTTTATGAAGTTTAGTCAGAGTTTGATTTAATAACCTATATAGATTAAATTGATAGAAAACTCCTACGTTTGCCTATAAAGCAGACTTAGGAGTTTTTATATCTTAAACCTCTTCCCAACCTGCGTCGGCAAATAACTGGTGATAGCTATCGGTGTTCTCTTCCTCTTTCACATAATCCAATTGATAAATATAGTCCAGGGATTCCTCTTGTATAAACTCATATTTTGAAGGAAGGCCACTCTGGAATTTGACCTCCACACCATTATTATATAATTCTTTTAACCGTTCAACTTCCACTTGCAAAAGAAGCGTGGAAAATAAATACTCCTGTCTTTCCTAGTGCAGATTTAATCTGCATTCAAAAAGCAGGAGTATGTCTGTAAACAGATAATAAAGGAAGGGTTGGAAGTTTTCATTATGACAGATTAAGTGCAGGGTTTTCTTCCTGAAATACGGTAGGAAATTTAATGTTTTTAATAATTGCTTCACCCACCAGTACAGCGGCTGAGATCGCATAATCAATATCTTTTATCATATTTGGAGCGTGTGCCAGATATTCTATTTGTAAATACAATATGATAGAGGCTATATCATTATTATATGGATGTGTTTTTGTATGGATTTTATAACGCTTATTATAATGAGTTTGATAAAGCTTAATATGTTGTTGAAGTTCATATAAAGCATGTTGTAAGTGATGATTGTGAATCTCCTCATTTAAATGATAATAGCAAAAGAAGTCACACAAGTAATGACATAATTCACCCAGTGAGGTGGAGAAATCTTTAAGAGATAAGTCATCTTTTTCAAGGCTTTCTTTTAATTTTAGAACAGATGGCAGAGAGTTTTTCAGAGTGTGATGGCCAAGTTTGTTCCAGGGCAAATCGGGCTTAATATTCCCATACGAAAATGCTGCTTGATCCAAGTAAATCATATTCTTAAAATGATGGTACAATATGTCTGACATATAAAGGTGTGTGAAAAAATACATAGGCATTCTCCCTTATAAAATAAACCAACTTACATTTCTATTATACAATACTATTTCGTTTATAATCTGAAAGATAGGTCAAATGTAACTCATATTTTTGTTAATTGTTTTCGCAGAAAAATAGAGCTGTTAAATACTCACCTGTGGCAAAGTATCTAACAACTCTATCCTATATTAACTTAAATAATTAAAATCTAAGATTATTCACTGACTTCTGCAGTAACGATTTTACCATTAATTAATTCTGCAATTTCCTTACGGGTAGCATCCCAATCTTTTATTTTTAATACGGATACATTTCTTGACCCAATAGGTACAGAAGCGTTCTCGAAGCTGCCATCACTAGGAATTCGATGTGTTTCCAAGCTCTTTACTTTAAGGCCAGCAGCCACTTCCAGATAAGTATTAAACTCTGCTTGTGTTATATCAGTTTTAATTTTTGCCTCAGCAAACATACTATTCATCAATAAAGCAAGGCTCACAATGTTCTTGGATTTTACCTTATCATAGATTGCCTGCAATACAATTCGCTGTCTTTGAGTTCTTCCGAAGTCATTGTTTTCTGTTCCGGTGGAAACCTTACGTACTCTACAGTAGCCAAGAGCTTGATTACCGTTCATGAGCTGTTTTCCTTCCACCATATGACGATTTGACTTTTTGGATATGTAATTGGTTGTGTTAAGATATTCGGCTTCTTTTTTGGTTAGTGTAATTTCAACACCACCGATTTTATCAATGATGGTTTGGAAGACATCGAAGTTAACCAGACAATAGCCATCCAGGTCGACACCAAAGTTTAACTCTATGGTTTGATATAATAAATCAATACCGCCTTTTGGGTAGGCAGAATTTAATTTGTTATCATTATATCCTGGAATTTGAACATAAATATCGCGCATAATAGAGGTTAGCTTTAAAGTGTGGTCTGTTGTATTCATTGTTGCAATTATCATGGAATCGGTATTTTGGGCTCCACCGATTTCTTCGACACCAATTAAAAGAATGTTAATTACCGGCTTCGATAACTTGTTAGCATCTTCCTCATTATTGGTAGGTTGAAATTGAAAATTGCTATAAATATATTTACCGGCTAATTGTATGATTAAACGATTACCGGGCTTGGTGAATACAAGTAAACTGCCAATAGCAACTAAGACCAAAAGAACTATGGATGCAATCTTTAGAAATTTCTTTTTCTTTTTTTTCTTTCTGTTTGGTCTTCTTGTTGGTGGTGTCCGATCCTCTTCATAAAAGGAATTTACCTGATCAGACAACGAAGAATTGAGGTCTTTCATAAAGGAATAATCCTCCACCGGCTTTTGATTCATAAAGCTTGGTATATCAATATAATTTTTTTCATTATTATTTTTATTATTGTTATTCATGGGTCGCTCCTAGGGGTTACTATTTACATATTTGCATTTTATCAACTGTTTAATGGTAACATTAAAATAGCCGGCTGTAAATCCTAAAGGTGAATCTAAACAAGTTAATACTATTTATAACCCTGGGTATTTGTACCTGATATAAACTTTTCTATATAAAAACACCTTAAGTAAGGATAAATAACATCCAGATACTTAAGGTGCAAATGTACTATTTATTGTTTCTAAATATTATGTGACGAACACGCTCTAGTGCTAATAATAAAATCATACCTAGTACGCCTGCTGCTAATAACTGACCTGCTCCTACAGAAAGCATCATGAGCGGAATTGGCTGTGCTTCTCCGTAAGCTGCCTTCAATACCCAAGGAATAACTAAGGCATTTACTACGATAGGAGGAATAGGAACCAGGTATTTATAGCGTCTTAGGGAATAGGAAAGAAGTGCGGCAACTAAAGTTGCTAATGAACCGAATACCATATCAAGGACGTCTGCGCCTGCGAAAACAGCACTTAAAAAGCATCCAATGGTAACACCGGGTATAGCAGCAGGAGTGAAATACGGAAGTATTGTCAAAGCCTCTGCAATACGAAATTGTACAGGTCCAAAGCTGGACCACTGAAAAATGAATACCAGTACGGTATAGATGGCCGCGATAATTGCAGCCTCAGTTAGAAATTGAGTCTTTCTTTGTTTCATATGGAATTCTCCTTTAGTTTTGTTTTACGTGTGGAAGGTCACGAACACACGATTACCCATTGTATAGACCTTGTTTTTAAGGGTTTGCAACTTATTAAGTATAGCATGTGAATGGGGGTTGTCAAGTAGTGCTAAAAATTTTGATACATCTTAAATAGCCTTTACCCATGGTAAGGATAAAGGCTCATAGAAATCAGCTGTGGTTAACTATAGCTGCGATTGATTAACATACGGATTATTCTACCGTAAGGGCTGCGTATAGATAATAAATACATCTTCCTGTTCAGCCAATTTCAATAATTGCTCCTTATCTGTAGTAATTGAAAACCCATAAATAAGTAATCCGTTTTCTTCTACATAGTCAGCTGCATCAGTAAACATATTTGGGTCTGTATCCATCATTTGAAGAAAATTCTTTTGCTCTGACATATAGCGCAGCATACTAATGAAGTGCTTCTGCATAAAATCTTCACTATTAAGATTCTCAAGCATCTGTTTTAAATAGAGTTCAGGATCCGCAGATAATATATCATAATCATCCAATATCAGGTCAGGGTAGCGTTCTTTATCCCATTTGATATTATAAGAGCTTAGGCCATATTGAAATCCAATGTTTTCGGTAGATAACATAGTCGAAGTTGTCGGATTCCAATTAGTGCTTACTGCACACCAGGCATTATTAATTGAATTATTTTTTAAAAAGTGAATAAATGGGAGATATCCCATCGGCTTTTCCAGTGTTACGTAGGCAACATATTTAGTGTCATCAGATAAAGCATTTAGGCTTGATAAATTCTCGGTGGAAAATCCGGCAGCGCTCATGCTGACTTGACTGGCAGCCTCCAATTCACTCAAAGAGCGAGAGGGATTTTCATAAGCAAGACTATAAGCAAAGGCATTTGGTGTCGGACGGGTAAGTGCATTTGCGTCATACTTAATCATTCGACCCCGTTCGATTCGCCCGGATACATTGGTAAATACACCGTTATAGGTTGAGTTCTGCGTGATGCAAAAATCATAGTTACCATAACCTAAATCTTCCACTATTGCATTAAATCTAATGTACTGGGGAACCAGCAATTCAGTATATATGGCGATATCCAGGCTCATCTGATTGGTATTACCTGCAACCTCTTTACCAGGGTCATAATAAAAGATTGAAATTACTTGTGGTAAAACAAATTGTATTAATAATAAAATAACTAATGCAACTACAGAAGTGATAAATCCCATTTTCACAAATGCTCTGCGGATTGACTGATTTACCATTTTCATAAAACGGCGTGCCTGTTCAGAACTTTCTAAAGACTCATCAGCAACACGTCCTTGCTCATCATGGATTCCAGACAAGGCAGGAATATCATCTTTTTCATATAGATAATCGCTGATTGCCTCGTGTTTTTCAATATCTGCCTCAACCTGATGCTTCTTATCCAATTCCAATTCATTTCTCTTGTATAAATCCAAAAGTTCACGATAAGTCATATCCGTTCGCCTCCATATATTTTTTTAGCTCTTTTTTTGCTCGATACGATAATACACGCACATTCTCCGGTGTTAAATGCAAGATAGCTGCAATTTCTCGTTGAGTCATATCTCCAAAATACTGCATCATCAAAATTTCACGTTTTTGTAGAGGCAATATGGATAATGAATGGTACAACATACGAATTTGTCTTTTCGCTATAAAGCGATTGAGAATATCGTCTGCCCCATCAAGATGCATAATCTCATGAGACACTCCCTCCAAAGATATGAGCCGTTTATCTTTATTTCTGCGGTTAAAATAAAGATTTCGTGCCACAAGGTAAAGCCATGCCCGCATGTTGGTATGATAATCTGGTAAAGCCAAAAGTGCTTTTAAAAAAGTTTCCTGCCTTAAGTCTTCTGCCAGGCTGTGATTATGACAAAGGGAGTAGAGATAGAGATAAAGTTCAGTGCCGAACTGCTCATATAGCTGCTTTAAGATTCGATTATCCAACAGAATTACCCTCCTTTTTTCAGCCTATAAGGATATAACAATCGTACTAAAGAAATGTTACAAGGATTAATCAATATTTACAAGGTGAGAATATAAAAAGCCTCCTGTCATATTTATTGGAGAAAAAATAGCATATAAAAAGGACAGATGTTTTGCAGCTGTCCTTTTGCTTGTCGGGTTAGTCCATATAAATTCGGATAGTTTGTCAAGTTGATTTGTAGAGGAAGTGGATTTCGTTAGGGATAATCCTATTTACCTGATATATCTGGACTTATTGTCTCGACAGGTACAATATCTCCCTCATTATGTTTTTCAGTTGTGGCTACGTATTTATAGTATTGGAAGTAATATAATGATTGGCTGCTTTCAGCTGTTGTGACTATTATGGTTATTTTGTTAACTGGTTCGCCTTCCTCGTCTTCCTCATTATTAGTATATATCTCTTTGTGATAAACAATATCTATATTATTTTCCTCCTGAATTGACTGAAGAAGTTGATCTACTTCCTCGGAGGTAAAAGATTCAGAGCTATAGTCATCTATATTAAAGGTAGAAAGGGGAGGTTCTATGATAGTTTCTACAGAGGTTTCTTCCAAGGTTCCAAGCCATTTTACAAAAGAGTTTAAATGCAAAGCAATAATTATAATGGGAATGATGAGGATAAGCCCTATAGCTATTTTATATAGACTTAGTGCAGTCTTTTTTTTCTGAACACTGTTTTCAAGGTAAAAGGCTGTGGAAGGAGTGTTGTATTTTCCACATTCGGGACAGATACCATCAGAGCGGCTATAGTTGTACACTTTTGAACAGTTAACGCATTTTAAAAGGACATCCTTTTCGGGAACATTTAGTAGGGTATCCTTTTCTTGCTCCGTAGACTTCTCGTTCTCGGACAACTTGCTTTCTTTTCTATCAATGGAACGCCAAATCTGTGAGAAAAGGATGAACAGAAACCAGCTGATACACAAAGCAGCCATAATCAGACCGAAAGGAGTTGCAGTGAAATCAGAGGGAATTAAAGCGGCGATTAATGTCTCTGAGCCGGTGACTGGCATCATTGATATGATATTAATACAGGTCAGAAGGATACCAATAATCAGGATACCTGAAGCATTCCATTCTTTGGTCATGTGTTTTTTGCTTCTATGTAATTTAACTGCTTTGGGCTTTCCCTGTAACAAGCCAATGATTAACTCGGCTAAACTAAAGACGAACAACAACTTACGTGACAGGAAAAAACCTTTATCAGAAAGAAAGGCACCAATGAATAGAAAAATGACTGCAAAGTACAGATTTAGGGCTGAAGATACAACTATCAAAGGAATAGCTTCTGGCTCCAGGTGGAAGAAATATGGAAGAATTAGATTTGAACTTGACAACAGTATAATTAAAGTGGTAAGTAGACAACAGAGTAGGTTCGTTATTTTCTTAAGAGTATTTTTACTGGTATTCATTCGTGTATAGTCCTCCGGCTTGACGTTTTGCCACAGTACAAAATTTATTATTGAAATATCTTAGCACAATAGTTAGAAAAAGTCGATGGTTTGAAATCATAAATGAGGGTAATAAAAAAGGACCACTTAAAAAGCGATCCTTCCAATAGTAGTATTTATTATGCTATCTGTACGTTTACAGCCTGCATACCACGAGCGCCCTTAGTCACTTCGAATGTTACATTCTGTCCTTCATCTATTGACTTGAAACCATCCATAGCAAGTCCTGAGAAATGTACGAATACATCATTGCCCTGTTCGTCAGTAATAAATCCAAATCCTTTTTGTGAGTTAAACCATTTTACAGTACCTTTATTCATGAAAAGATACCTCCTTAATATTATTATATTTCAATAAAAAACACATATTTCTATAAATCAAAAAATGATCTACGTAAATATGTGAAATCAAATCTTATTTAAAATACCTTGTAACCATAACATGGCAAACAATATTTGTCAATAGAAATATTAAATAAATTATTTAAAGTAGTACAAAGGTTGCAACAGTTTAATTAATAGGTTCTCCCCAACGCTGAAAATCCTTTAGTGTGATATGAAACTTATCCAGAATTTTTCCAACAATTTGTACATTCATATCCTCGAGGCTGTCAAGCTGGGTATAATAAGGTGCTACAGGAGGCATTATAAATGCTCCGGCTTCTGCTACGGTCAGCATATTTCTTAAATGGATAGTGCTAAGAGGACTTTCCCTTGGGACAAGCACCAGTTTTCTACGCTCTTTAATGGTTACATCTGCTGCACGCAAAAGTAAGTTATCTGAATAACCGCAGGCAATACCTGCCATAGTCTTCATGCTGCAGGGAATAATAACCATGCCTTCCGTTTGAAAGGTGCCACTGGCTATCTTTGCACCATAATCATTAATATCATATGAAAAATCAGCCATAGACTCTATTTCAGTGAGACGATAGGTTGTCTCTTGATCTATTGTCATTTGGGCACCCTTTGAAATTACCAGATGAGTTTCCCAATCGGGGTAAGTTTTCATCATTTGAAGAAGTTTTATGGTAAGGACTGCGCCGCTGGCACCACTCATTCCAACGACCAATTTCTTTTTCATAGTATCAGTCAGGTTATTCTGCATGGGTAAGTTCCTCTTTCTATCACTAAAGGTTTTTGGTTTTAAAATAAGAGTAAAAATTATTGCTAATTGTTATCCGTAGTATAATTCCATTTACACATACGATAGGCAAGATAATCAACAGCCACAAATAAGAAAAAACCAATTATGGCAATTGTGATGATTCCAATATACATTTCAATATAATTAATTCTGGACCAGGCATCCTGAATATAGTAGCCGATTCCATAGGTTGTTCCATAACCTTCTACAAAGAATAGTATGGACAGCGCAGCTCCAAGAGATACCCGAAGGCTGGTTAGTAAATTGGGTAGAATGGCAGGAATAGTAACATGGTGAATGATTGAGAGCTTATTTGCCCCCACACTTTTTATAACCTGGTACATGGATTTATCAATGGTCTGAATGCTGTCACGAACAGATATGATAACTTGAAATACAAGAACCAGCACCATAATTACTACTTTTGATCCATCCCTCATACCAAGCAGCAGCATTGCAATAGGAAGTAAGGCTGTCTTAGGAATAGGATAACTAAAATAGATCAACGGATATAAAATTCGATTGGCTTTCCTTGAATAGGCTAGAAGTATTCCAAGAGGGATGCCAATGATTAGGGACAGGGCTAACCCAGCTCCAATTCTTCTTAAACTGTACAAGATATGTATTAACATGTGATCTTTCAAAACCACAGGAAAGCTTTGATAAACCCGGAGGGGGTTAGGAATTACAGTGGTGTCGGTGAATAGATAAGCAATTAACCAGATTAAATTCACCGACAAAAATCCCTGTAGAAAGATCATACATTGCTTTAGTAATTTATTCAAAGGCTTCCGTCCTCTCTTAGGCTATCAATTGCTCCCGAAGTATTTGCTTTGCCATGAGATAATCCATATGATTCGGATGTAACTCTCCAAAATAGGGATTGTTCATCTGATATTTGATATCACCGCCCTGTGGAGCCATAACATAAATGGTATTCCCCAAATAAAGGGCTTCCTCTATGCTGTGAGTTACAAGAAGGGTGGTAGGTTTTTGATGTTCCCATACTTTTAAAAACAATTCTCTGGCTTCTTCTCTGGTGATAGCATCAAGGGCAGAAAAAGGCTCATCCATTAACAGTAAATCAGGCTTTAGAAGAAAAGCTCTTGCAATAGCGGTTCTTTGGAGTTGCCCCCCGCTTAATTCCTTTGGATATTTGCCAAGGATATGTTGAATGTTAAGCGATTCGTATATTTGGTACATTTCCTTGTTACCTTCACCATTATAATTTTCCTTGCGGATTTTTAAGGGCAGTTCACAATTTTCTTTAACAGTCTTCCAAGGCAGTAAGCCATAGTTTTGTGGGATTAGTCCTATTTTATGTACTTTTTGTTTTAAAGGGCAGAGCTGTTCCAAGGCAGCATATTCAATGGTGCCGCTTTCTATCGATAGAGATCCAGCAAGGGCATTTATCAAAGTGGATTTGCCACAGCCGGAAGGTCCAAGGATTGCCAGTGACTCACCCTTCTTTAACTGAAAGGAAAGATGGCTGATTACCAGGTCAGTTGATTGCTTGGATTTATATCGAATAGACAAATCATTGATAATAAGCATAGTTGTCCACCTTTCATTCTTATATTATGAAAAACTATTCAAAACCAAGTTCGAAAACCACAGGTTTCCTCGTTATTCGGCTCTCGCCAAACAGGAATACTCATGAAAAGTGAAACGAATTGTCGTTTCGCCTTGTATAAAAATTATCCTTAGAAAGCAAGCTTTCAGGGCTAAATTATTAAATATTCTGCTTGGTTCTGAACAGTTACAAATTATTTAGAATATACATCAAATACGAGATTATCATAGGTTAAGTCAGAGCTGCATAACTCCTTATTACTTGCCCAGGTGATGGCGGAAGCTACATCCTCCATCGGAGGGAGCTCACTGGTGCGGAAAGGCTCTATCGTTATCTGACCCTTCATCTCGGCAGGGTAACCTACTGTCTTAATTACAGTATCCTCATAGTTGGAGATATCGGTTTTGTTAAGGTATTCAACAGCCTCATTATAAGCCTTGTATAAATTCTTAACAGCTTCAGATTTAAAATCCAAAAATTCTTTGGTGAAAGCAGATACAGCAGGATACAGATTAATATCGTTGGCACTGCCTAAGTATACGGCACCATCATTTAAAGCAATAGAAGCAAAGGGTTCTGGTAAAAGTCCAAGATCAATTTGGTCGTTTCGAAGTAATTCTACTCTGTCCGGGATACGTGGTACGATTTCCTTAACGACAGCATCGCTTTCCATAGAATTCTTTTCGAGGATTTGATCCAGGGTGTAATCAATTAAGGTATTCTGTGATATGGCAATGCTACGCCCTGCAATATCATTAATAGAGGTAATTCCGCTGTTTTTGCCGGCTACCAGAACATAGTCTCCATCGGTAATACCCGTAATTCTTACATCAAAATCAGCATTCTGATACATGCATACGCCGATGTAATCCGTCAGCACCCCATCAAGTTCTCCGGCAAGAAGTGCCGCATCTCGGTCTTTGGCAGAAGTAAATACCTCGAGCTGTAAATCAAGCTGATACTGATCGGCAAGACCAAGTTCATTAATCATAACATAAGGAATAACATCGTAAGAGGACATCATTCCAATACGAATAACAGTTTTTTCGGAAAGAGTTTGAGCATCTTTCCCCTTGCAACCGATTAAAAATAAAGCAAGTAAGATAAATAGAAAAAGCAATTGTAGTTTTTTTAACATTGTAGTATACACCTCATTCATTATTATTACATTATTATTTATAAGATAAAAGCATCAAGTAAACCGCTGATTAGTAGAACAATGCTGATTAACTGGTTAATACTATAGGAGGCAATATTAACATTTGTTAGATTTGTGGGCGAAACCAAACGGTATTCAACTACAAATAAACAGCAAATAATCAGAATTCCTATCAGGTAGATTACTCCCAGCTGGGCTGCCAGTAAACCAATTACTACGAGACAAAGTACAGTTATAATATGAAATAGCATAGCGATTCTTAGGGCATCCTTAACACCGAATTTGACCGGTATGGAATGCAGATGATTTGCTTTATCAAAGTCATAATCCTGTGACCCATAAATGATATCAAAGCCTGCAACCCACAGAGTATTGGCTGCACCCATAAACAGAGGAAGAAGGCTTAATTTGCCAGTTACAGCAAGCCAGGCTCCAACAGGCGCACAGGCACATGTAATACCTAAGACCAAGTGGCAAAGGAACGTAAAGCGCTTGCAATAAGAGTAGATAATCATTAAAAATAACGCAACAGGTGATAGGACGAAACAAATCATATTTAATTGATATGCACCAACCAGCATGAGCAGAAAACAGAAGGCAGTAAAGACAAGGACTTCCTTTTTCTTAAACTCACCTTTGGGTATCTGGCGGTTTGCGGTTCTCGCATTCTTAGCATCTATTTCCGCATCAATAACACGATTAATTGCATTGGCACCAGTTCTGGCACCTAAAAGACAGATCATAATCCAAAATAAGGTCTCTAACTTTGGAAGCCCTCCTGCTGCCAACAGCATAGACAAGAGAGCAAAACTTAATGAAAATATGGTATGGGAGAACATAACCAGCTTTCCATAATCCATGATTTTGTGAATAAATTTAGTCAATGTCAATACCATATTGCCTCCATCTTTCGTTAACCTGCTGCTTTATCTCCTGTGACATTTCGATGTCGTTTGGCCAGTCCCTGGTAATGCCTTCTTCTCGCCATTTCTTAGTAGCGTCAATACCGATTTTGCCATCAAGGATAAGGAGATCTCTCTTTGCATCTATATTATTAAAGACCTTCCACATTACCGTAGACAAGTCCAAAGGATTAACCTCTTCGTCAACGGCAATCACAAACTTATCAGAATGAGTATCCATATAGTCGGATAAAACCTCTTTCCCTTGTCCGGGACGTTCCTTGCATATGGACATAATATGATAGGTGTTAGTTACTGTGTTTTCTTTTTGCAAAGTGTTTTTGCTGGTTGCATCCACCCCAAGGCGGTAACCATATAAGGCTTCATTGGAGGAATGATCCAGAGCGTCCAAAGGACCTTCTGCTATTACGAGGCTTTTGTCCGCAATTACATGTGAAAGTACAGCTTCACGCACTTGCCTGATATCCTGTACATTAACAGAGTCATCCACGACAATGATCAATTTAGTGTACATCATTTGCCCCATGCCCCAGATACTGTTCATTGTCTTAATAGCAGCACCGGGGTATTTCGTCTTAATGGATACAATCGCGCAGTTATGGAAGACTCCCTCAAGCGGTAAGTTCATATCCACTAATTCAGGGATTATCATACGAAGCATGGGTAGGAAGATTCGCTCGGTTGCCTTTGCCATATAACAATCCTCCATGGGAGGTTTTCCAACTACGGTAGCAGGATAAATAGCATCTTTTCTATGGGTAATACAGGTGACGTGAAATCTTGGATAGTAATCAGCCAGAGAATAATATCCGGTGTGATCGCCAAAGGGACCTTCCAATACCAGTTCCTCTGTGGGGTCCACATAACCTTCTAAAATGAATTCAGCATTTGCAGGCACATAGATATCATTGGTGATACATTTTACCATTTTGACTCTGGATTTACGCAACCAGCCTGCTAACATCATTTCATCCAGCATAGGGGGAAGGGGTGCGGTAGAGGAATAGGTAATTGCAGGATCACAGCCCAGTGCTACTGATACGGGCATTCTCTTACCTGACTCCTGATAGCCCTTATAGATTTCAGAACCATCCTTATGCTTATGCCAGTGCATACCGGTACTGGTCTTATTAAGAATTTGCAGTCGATACATTCCTACGTTCTGTCTCTTGGTTTTGATATCCTTTGTAAAGACCAGGGGCAGAGTTACGAATTTACCTGCATCCTCCGGCCAGCATTGTAGAACAGGAAGGGTGTCCAAATCCACCTCTCGTTCTATGACCTCTTGACACTTCCCTTTTCTTCTTGATTTGGAAGGGAATACATACAATAGTCGTAATAAACGAGGTATACTTTTTATTAATTTCTTTATGGATAAGTAGTTGCCTAAATTTAAGTAGTCAGTTATCAAAGCACCAAGCTCGTCCAACTCCTTAACACCCAGCCCCATACTCATACGCTTATAACTGCCCATTGCGTTAATTAGTACAGGATACTTGGAACCACGTACCTTTTCAAATAACAAAGCTGGTCCATGAGCTTTGGATATTCGATCTGTAATCTCTGTAATTTCAAGATCAGAGGAAACCTCCGTACTTATTCGCTTTAGCTCACCGTGCTGCTCTAACTCTTCTATAAATTTATGAAGATCTTTGTAAGACATAGTAATCCTCCATTGTTACGAAAAGCATAAATTTAAGTGTTAGTAAAATATTTCTGCATAAAATAATTACATTATGCTTTCTCTGCTTTATATAAACTGGAAATAATTTTACCATAACTTAGAAAATCATCATATATATACTAAATCAGAATGGTGAGTTATTCAATATAAAATCTGATTTCTTGCAGTAACAATAAAAAGTAAGGCATATCTCTTTAAAGAATCGGACGAATAATCCAGATTTTTATGATAAAAAGCCCTTATCTCAAGGAGAGATAAAGGCTCATAAGATTCTGTTTTAATACAAGATTAGGTACATACTAATTAACTCTGATCGTTGTTCCATTAATCGTAATAGATTTCACCGTAGACCAATCCATTTTTTTAGAAAAGCTGAAGATAGAAGTTACTTTATCCGAATCAGTAGATTCCCCACCTCCTGAAAACCATTTGTCATCAAATTCGATAATTGAATTGTCTTTGGGGGACTCTTCAGTAGGGCTACTGACAGTTGTTTCAATGCCTTTGCTGCTAGCCTGTGTTTGAGCGGTGTTCACGCTGGGATCGTTTATCAAATTATCCTGTTCTGCATGGTACTGATAAAATTCACTGTTACTGCCATCCATAGACTCAAACAATATTAAGAAATTTTCAATATTAAAATCCTGATTTTCTATTTTACCCAATAGAGTAAAGCCAAGTTCCGAATAGCATAGCTTCTGGTACGACACAGAATAACCCTCCGCTGTTGGTATGTTAACATCTAATTCAGTTAATTCTAAGGTCTGTGTGATTGGTATTTTTATTTCTTTCGAAATACCTTCCATAGAAAAATTTAATCCATCAGCTTTATGTCGTACATTCCCTATATTAAAGGAAAAGGAAAAACATCTGGTATATTCCGTCTGTAATTCTTCCAGTTCTCTAAGACCGTAACCAACAGAACCCAGATGGCCTAATTTCTCAATAATATTATCAGTTATAAAGGTTTCTTTAGCATTTGAACTTAAAGCTTCCACGGATATTGTTACAATACCGGTGTAGGAATCACAAACAATTTCGTCAACAGTTAGCTTATAATCTTTACTTTCTATACTTTTGCCCACTGTAAGTATTTCAGTTTGTGAAATACCAAGTAATTCACTGATGGTTTGGCGCACGGTTTCATTGGTCGCAGCAAATACGGTTACACCGCTGATGCAAAATATAATACAGGCTGCAAGAGATGCTTTAAATAGGTGCCTTTGAAAGGGTAATATTGATTTCTTATCTTTTTGCACTTTTTCCATAGTTAATTGGCGTATGCGTTTCATATTTATCTGGTGGGAGGGAGAGGTGCTGTCTTCTAAAGGCATGTCTTCCAGATCCAGTTTAACAAATAATTGGTGCAAATTAATTTTATGCTTCATAATGATAACCTCCTTTTTCAAATCTTTTTACAAGCTCGCTACGACCACGATAAAGTTTTGATTTAATCGTGGAGAGCGGCAATTCAAACAACTTTGCAATATCAGCTAATTTATAATTCCAAAAATAATAAGCCAGTAAGATATCCTTATCAGGATATTCAAACCGTAAAATGGTTTCACGTAGAAATTCCAATTGTTCCTTCTGTATGAGCTGTTCATCAATATCGTTAGAAATGAGGACAAGAATGTCCTCTTCCAAAGGTTCTTCTTCTCGGGTTTGAGTCAATCGTGTTTTTGTCATATTTCTTGCTATCTGTGCAATGTAGGGTTTTAGACTATCTGCCTCAATTAAGCTTTCTCGCCTTTTCCATACGGCATAAAATACATCTGATGCAATTTCCTCCACATCCTGGGCGGATAAAAGTTGGCCGCCAATTCTCATAATTATAGTAACAACATAAGAAGTGTAGCGTTGCATCAAAGCCTCAAGAGCTTTCTCTTTATTTAGCTTCATTTTTTTTATGATTGTACAATCTTCCATTCATACCCTCCTTTCAACTATCAATACTATAATTCAGTGAAAAAAGTTTCAGGTCCGTGCAAGAAGTTATTTTTAATACAATTCTATCATGGGTAGTAGTAAAAAGTTATCATAGTAATTCAGTGACGGAGGGATATGCTGGAAATTATATTTTTATATGTTATAATCAATAGTAGTTGGATAATAATTTAAGGAGGATGTTAGTGATGAAAATCGGGGCACAGGTATATGTGAAAAACAGTTTTGAAGCAGTAGAACGTTATTGTGATGCCTTTGGTGCAAAAATAGGCTTAAATTTTACAACACCGGAGAATACATATGCACATTGCGAACTAATGGTTGATGACCAGTTATTTATGGCAGTGAGCGAAGCACCGGAGGATTGTGAACGTACAAAAGGACAAGCCTGGCAGACCACTGCCTTTAATGTATATGAAATGGGGAGTGAAGAGGCTGTCCGACACGCCTTTGAAGTATTGAGTGAGGGAGGAACGGTGATTCATTCCTTGGGACCTGTTGAATGGAATAAATACTGTGCGGATGTTGTAGATAAATTCGGTGTGTTCTGGTGGATTGCCATATAATAAAGCGCATCAATCTACTAAAAATATCTATATTAATGGTAGATTGTATAACCCATATAAAATACAGAGGTGATATATGAAACTGGAAAGATTGCTCGCAATTATAATGCTGCTGCTTAATAAAAATCAAGTAAGTGCAAAAGAGCTTGCGGAATATTTTGAAGTATCTCAAAGAACATCAGCTTCTAATTGAATTTGAGGATTCAACTTTTATAACTTGCACAATTCAGATGTGGGGTTCCTTATTCTGCTTTAAAGAAGGAGATAGCAAGGGTATCCCTAATGAATACAAATTTAATCATAATCCTTCTCCTTTGGAGGAAGCCTTTAACGAAGAATATTTTACAGCTCTAATTCATAAGGAAAAGCTTTCGTCGCTTTCGGTAAAGGCATTTCTTACAACGGAACAGCGTATTACCGGACTCGGTAACGGCTCGGCTCAAGATATCCTATTTCATTCCGGATTACATCCCAAACGTAAAATGTCTACTTTGCAGGATACGGAATTGGACACCCTGTACAAGACAATTAAAAGAGTACTTACAGAGATGTATCAGAAGGGTGGGAGGGATACGGAATATGATTTGTACGGAAGTAAGGGAGGTTATAGAACAATTTTAAGTAAGAATACAGTGAATCAACCCTGTCCGGTATGCCATACTTTAATTAAAAAAGAAAGCTACTTGGGCGGAAGTATATATATTTGCGAGAAGTGCCAGTTGTAAAATAGGATATCTTAATGTAGTGGGCAAGGAAAAGAGGGCATCAGTATCAGCCTTCTTTTTTTGCATCTGCAAGGGTAAAGGAAAGTATCAATAAATCTTGTTGCGATATTTTATTATAAATATTTTCATACAATGCAACTATTTTGTAAAACTAATAATCTAATAGATAGAGGGCTGCAAATGATAAGCGTGAAGCTGAATTTTTCACACAAAGCTCTGTGTCCGCGGCACAAAGTTTTCAGATAGATAGAAAGGTATGAATATTAAAATGAAGAATATTATGGAGAGCCTAATTGAGAATTACTTAATTAGGAATTATGACAAATATTATCGATTGGCTTACAGTTATGTGCATAATGAGACGGATGCTATGGACATAGTTCAAGAAGGCGCCTACAAAGCAATCCTTAAAAGTGAAACCTTGAAAAATCCTGATTATGCAAACACCTGGATCTATCGAATTATGATTAACGAAGCATTGGCTTTTATTAAGAAGCACAAAAAAGACTCCTATGACATATCCGCTATAGATATTTCACAGACGGACCATTATGTAGATTATGATTTGGAGAAAGCGATAGATAACTTGGATGCTACGGATAAGACAATTATAATTTTAAAATTTTACGAAGAGTATACGTTGGAAGAAATAGCAGACATGACGGGTGAAAAGTTAAATACAGTAAAAAGCAAAATGTATCGAACACTGAAAAAATTACAAATAAGTTTAGAAGAATAAGGAGATTAAAGATGCAAAATAAAAGAAAAATATATGAATTAAAGGAAAAGTATAACGCAGTGAAAGCTCCAAAAGCAGGGCTGGAAGAAGTACATAAGAGCATAAGTTTAGCAAAAATCGAGAAAAAACGCAGAAGTAAAATAAATAAGTTCAGGGTAGGTGGCAGTGCTGTGGCGGCAGCAGCACTTCTCTTAGTAGTATTACCAAATACCAATAGCAAAATTGCGGAAGCCATGGGGGATATACCAATCCTGGGCAGTATTGTACGTGTGGTAACCATTGATAAATACGTGTTTGATAATGGAAATAGTAAAGCGAATGTGGAGATACCTCAAATTGCAGAAACAGATATAGATAGCACAAAGGAAGAGGGTACCAATACAAATGCTATTGATGAGACCAACCAAGAGATTGTTGACTACACTGATTTATTGGTGAAACAGTTTGAAAAAGAAGTTGGAGATTCTACGGATCTGCATAAGGAACTTGATGTAACCTGGGAGGTGGTTACCGATACCAAGGAATGGTTCACCCTTAGAATTAATGTTCTTGAGGTACAGGCAAGCGGCTATGAGTATAGTAAGTTCTATCATTTTAATAAACAGACTGGTAAAATAGCGACCCTAAGTGATTTGTTCAAATCAGATGCAGATTATGTCGGAGTCATCAGTGAGAATATTAAGGAGCAAATGAGAGATCAAATAGAGAAGGAAGACAAAATGTACTTCATTGATACGGAGGATGGACTTGATAACTTTGAGGCAATTAAACCCGATCAAAACTTTTACTTTAATACTGACAATCAGCTTGTGATTGCTTTCGATGAGTATGAAGTTGCACCAGGGTATATGGGAAGGGTTGAGTTTGTTATTCATGATAGTGTCCTTAGCAGGATTAGAAAATAAAAAAATAATGGTAAAACATACTGTAATAAGCTAAATGAGAATATAAAAAAGTATAAAGAGAAAAGCATGGATAACAACCCCTCTAAGTGTTATTATCCATGCTTGCTTTTTATACCTTATAGTTTATAAAAAATGATTGATTACAGAAAATGAAGCTGGCGTATTAATCCAAATATATTCGGGTAAATTGACTGGGATCAACGGAGAAAACGGTATCCTCATCATTTATATAAGACCTATCAACATAGTCCTTAGTATCTAATAAAAGAATAGAGCCATCATAGTAAAGGGGGTGTAATGCACATTTTAAGAATATTATGTATTAAGTTTACTGTAGATTATGTTTATTTTGAACGCAAAAAATAGTGCTCTCCTTCATATGCATTGCCTTCACAGAAGTCAATTTTTAATAATGTATTCCGTCTTTCAACAGCTTGAGGTATTGCCTTAGTTGCAATCATATCAACCTCAAACAAATCAAAAAAGTTCTCATTACAAACACTAAATATTTCGTTTAAGTAATCTGCATTTTCGTATTCAGAAGAAACATCAACTCGGAGTATTCCCGTTTTAATTTTATATTTACCAGCATAACCAAACATTTCTACTGTTCCAATAGCTTTAGATAGTGATTTATCTATAATTGCAAAGCGTATAAATTCTTGTTGAGAATATGCATAAAGCCAAGCTTTAGTACATTGTAACATATCCTCAATTGTGTAAATACAAAAATCACCTGTACACCGATCAGAGTTAAAAATTTTTTGTGCCTTACTATCAGAATAACATTTAAGTAGACCTTCGGAATCTTCTTCTGAAACGAGTCTTAAAATAAAACTTTCTGTTTCAAAAGTGGGGCATATTTCATATGGGTTCTTCATAAAAATCCTCCTCATTATGTATATTATATAAACTTTCTTCGCTTCACATTTCGTACCATTGTGCCACAAAAATCTTCAATTCGCTATTTATTTTATTATATAATATGTGGAGGTATAATTTCAAATATTTTACACGCATTATACATAGATTGCTTCTCTAATCCTAAAAGCCTTTCATTTTGTGTCAGTATGAGAGGTATGGGATTGAAACTGAAAGAAACACGCTGTGTGAGTTTCTCATGACTGTATACAGGCATTGGTATCTGCATTAATCTATTATTATCTGACTGCTAAAAAATGGTATAATAAGAATTAAGGATAAATGCTGCTTAAGTAATAAAATTAAGAATAAGCGTATTGACAAGTAATGGAAAAGCAGAGAGTATATTTGATAGTGATGTCTAGTGATAAAATATTAACCGGAAAGGGTTATTTAAGGGGGGATTCTATGCCAACTATACTGGTAATTGAAGATAATGATAATATACGTACTGAGGTAGCTAATTATTTTATTAATAATGGCTTTTATACCATATGCCCGAAGGAATTTAGTCACCTGGAGCAACTTATTATCAAGACAGATGTCGTGCTTTTAGATATAAATTTATTTGAAGAAGATGGGTTTCAGATCTGTAAAAGAATTAGAGAAATATCACAAGTTCCAATCCTTTTTGTTACAGGACGTGACCAGGAGGCAGATGAGCTGCGGGCAATGAAGCTTGGAGGAGATGATTATGTTAGAAAACCCTACAGTCTCCCTGTTCTTCTTGCCAAGGTAAAACGTATGCTGGAGAGAGGAAATGTTAATTATATGGAGGAACTGACTTCTGGGGAAGCCTGTCTTAACATTGTAAAGGGTCAGTTAAGAATTAAAGAAGTATTAATTGAACTTTCAAAGAATGAAATAAAACTTCTTTCCTGCCTGTTCCTTAATCAAGACCGGATTATTTCCCGGGAAGAATTTATAGAGTTTTTGTGGGAGAATAAGTTCTATGTAGATGAGAATATATTTCATGTTAACTTATCAAGATTAAGAAAGCGATTATCCGATTATGGCTACTCTGATTTTATTGAGACTATTCCGAAAGAAGGATATCGATTACGCAAGGAGGATGCCAATGAGTTTCTTTGATTATCTCTACGAGAAGCTATCACTTCTTTTCGTACATATATTTTCGGCTCTTGCACTGGTGCTCTTTTTAAAGATGCTAGGAATATCAAATAGTGCAGTGGCTCTGGTTTTATTAAGCTGGTTGGTTATCCTAAGTACCTGCTTGGTGGTTAACTTCCTGGGTATTAAGAAAAGGCAGAGAGCAATTCTTCGACTTCTTGATGGAATGGATCAGAAATATCTGATCAGTGAAGTGATGGGTAAACCTGTAACCCAATTGGAGAAGGTGTACTATACCCTGCTTCGGGAGGGAACAAAATCCATGCTGGAGGAGGTCGGTAAATCCAGAGATGGACAGAGCTCTTATAAGGAATACATAGAAAAATGGATACATGAAATCAAAACCCCAATTACAGCAATTTCTCTTATTTGCGCCAACCATGAGACAGAAGAGACGAAAAGGATTTCCAAGGAGCTTCAAAGAATCTATTATTTGGTGGAGCAAACCCTCTATTATGCCAGAAGTGAGACGGTGGAGCAGGATTATTTTATCAAGCAAATTCGTCTGTTTGATGTGGTTCAGTCGGTTATCCTGCAGCAAAAAGCTTCTTTAATTGAGAATAGGTTTTCAGTACAGGTAGAAGAAACAGAAGATACGGTTTGGATAGATGAAAAGTGGCTGGGATACATTCTAAATCAAATTGTAGCAAATGCGATTAAGTATCAGAAGGAAGATTCTCCCTGTTTAAATATCTATTCGAGTCAGAGTAGTGAGGGTATCTATCTATCCATTAAGGATAATGGAATTGGTATTACAGAGTATGATCTGCCAAGAATTTTTGAGAAAGGCTTTACAGGTTCTGACCGGAAGAACAAGCAAGCCACAGGTATCGGGTTATATCTGTGCAAAAAACTATGTAATAAATTAGGTTTATCTATTATGGCAAAATCAGATAAAAATGTATTTACCGAAATAATCATCTTTTTTCCCATCGGAAATTTAACTGCAGAGATATCCGCTGGACTTACAAAAGTGTAAGTAAAATTTTGAGTAACTATCTGCTATATTAGTTTCATCAGGAGATAATCGAAGAATTAACGTAGATCCTCCTATTTATAGAAGAAAGGACATAATCTTTGTCTGCAATAAGTTTGCAGGGACTAAGAAAGGTATGGCTAATATATGGAGACATTACTAAGAGTTGATAATGTGGAGAAGTATTATGGTTCAAAATCAGTTATTACAAAAGCAATTAACCGAATCTCCTTTGAGGTGGAGGAAGGAGAATTCGTAGGAATCATGGGAGCCTCTGGCAGTGGTAAGACTACTCTGCTAAATTGCATTGCAACAATTGATACAGTAAGTGCAGGGCATATTTATTTGGAGGGAGCAGATATCACCACGCTGAAAGACCATGAACTTGCACTCTTTCGGCAGAAGAATTTAGGCTTTATTTTTCAGGATTTCAATTTATTAGACACACTGACTTTAGAAGAAAACATTGCCTTGGCACCTACCATTGCGAAGGAGAACTTAACCGAATTAGAAAAAAGAATTAATGAAATCGCTTCAAGACTAGGTATAAGTGAACTTTTATCTAAATTCCCCTATGAGGTTTCTGGCGGAGAAAGACAACGCTGTGCCTGTGCCAGAGCTCTCATCAACCAGCCAAAGATTATTCTGGCCGATGAACCAACCGGTGCACTGGATTCGAAATCTGCTGGTATTCTATTAAATACTTTAACCAGTATGAATGACATATTTGGAGCAACGATTTTAATGGTTACCCATGACGTATTCTCCGCCAGTTACTGCAAGAGAATTATATTTTTAAAGGATGGAAAGTTATTTAGTGAAATCCAAAGAGGAAAACAAAGTCGTAAGGAATTCTTTCAAGGAATCTTAGATACTGTGACCTTATTAGGAGGTGAGGATTCCCATGCTTTCTAAGCTGGCACTTCGTAATGCTAAACGCTCCGCAAAGGATTATGGAATATATTTATTAACGGTTACCTTGATCTTCTCCCTGCTCTATGCCTTTAATATGATTATGTACTCAGAGGACATTCAGATGCTTAATAAACTGATGACATCCATGAAGTATACGATCATAATGGCCTCAGTTTTTATTGTATTTGTCTGTGCTTGGATGGTTCATTATATGAATCATTTCATGCTGCAGAGAAGGAGTCGGGAATTCGGTATTTATATGACCTTAGGTATTAGTAACCGAGCAATTTCAAAGCTGTTTCTTCGAGAAAATATACTTATGGGTACCATTTCGTTTTTGCTTAGTTTGGTTGCTGGAACCTTTCTATACCAGTTTTTAACCTTAATCATTATGAATATATTTGAAGCAAATTATAGGGTAAAAATAACTTTTTCTTTTGAAGCACTTTTATTGACCATACTTTACCTGGTGTTAATCTATGGCTTTTCTATATTTCGGTCAAAACGCAGATTACGGAAAATGAAAATACATGATCTTTTATATGCGGATAAGAAAAATGAAACTATGAAGTTTAAATCCACAAAGGGGAGTATACTTCTATTCTTACTATCCATTCTGGCAGCAATCATCGGAGGAGGACTCTTATGGTATATTTTTTCAGATGGAGACAGTAATGTTTCACCATCAAGACTTGGAATAGTATTTTTATTGTGTGTTTTTAGTAACTATGGGTTTTATATCTCCTTATCTTCAATCTTAATCAAAGCATTTATACAGAACAAAAAACAGAAATATCAGAAAGGACGATTCCTATTAATTCGAAGCTTGTCTTCAAAAATGAACACCATGAGAATTACGCTTGGAACACTGGGGATTATACTAACTTTAACTATGACTGCATTTTCGGTGGGTATTTTATTTAAGGGCTTTTTTGATACGCAGGTGGATGCTGTGATGCCCTTTGATATCGCATTAGGCAGTGTGGTAGAGGGGCGTGATTTTCAGGAGTATCAGGAGTATATAAAGGAGAACTTTGAAATTAAAGATGAATGGAAATATACCATTTATCGTAGTGACAGCAGGGGACTCTATGATTTGTTGGAAGATACTCCAATGGGAGGTTCTTACTACGAGGATGATACAGTAATGGCTTACAGCGATTATAAGCGTCTGCGTGAAATGTTAGGATACCAGGAAGTGGATTTACAGGAGGGTTACTTTATTGTCCAAGGGAGTGTAAAGGTAGAGGAAGTAATTAAGAAGGTTAGCAATTTTAATTTAACCTTTATGGATAAAAGTTTTCTTTATCAAGAGACTAGAACTGAGGATTTTGCATTATATGGAATTAATGGAGCTTATTACATCATTATTCTGCCTGATGAAATAGTACAGTCCATGGAGGTAAGAGGAGAGGTACTAGCAATTGATACAGTAGAGGAAACCACATCACAGGATTATGAAGAGTTAAACGCCCTTAATGCCGTCACGCATAGAAAACAGGAATCGGATGGGAATTACTCCCTTTTTGCAGATGATATTACTGTAAAAGGTGCTCTTTTATCTGAAAATCGAACTACCTTTACAATTATTATATTCTCTTTGTTTTATCTGGGTTTGGTGTTTGTATGTGTAGCAGCAGCGATACTTTCTGTTCAGCAGTTGAGTGATGCCGTACAGTATAAATTCCGATATAAGATTTTGCATAACCTGGGAATGGAACGACAACGCATGGATTCCTTTATCCTGAAGCAGTTGCTTTTTTACTTTGGATTCCCGATTTTGCTGCCAGTTGTTTTTAGTAGCTTCATTACTGCGTGTATTCATCAGTTATTTGAAGCCTTCTTTTCGGGAATCTTGTTGACATCCTTAGCAACTTCGGTAGGAATATTCTTACTTATCTATTGTCTATACTTTGTGGCGACTTGGATTGGATTTCGAAAGAATGTATTGGAAGAGGCGAGATAATGTAGTCTATTATTAATGTTATAAATTATAAATATGAAAAAGGATTGGTGTGTAAAAATACGCCAATCCTTTTTCATGTTAAGTGAAACGACCTGTTATTTCATTTATCCTGGAAACACTGAATCATAGTAAACCTTAAAGGGAAACCACCGATAATATACTCCGAGATTTCTTAATTCTGCATCTGAATTCTCTGTGTCATAAAAATATACCATATAACTATCATGTGCAGGGGAGTATTCCACGAGTTTAAATTTATAGTTATCACCGTCTTCTTGTTTAGAGATATAATTACTTGCTACCACTTTAACAACTTGTTTTGGTAAGAAATCAGAAAACCACAAGATGATAAAGGCAGCTAAAATTACAGAGACAATCAATTTCTTTTTCATTTTTCACTCCTTGTTAGATTTGTAAGTATTTAAATAACTATTTTGGTTCGTCAGATTCATAATTGTAATCCTCAAATGTAGTTTTCTTATAAATATCTTTATTCACATTATTCTCGTCTAATATTTTTAATGCGGATTCAGCATCAGTCCGTATTTACCCAGAAAGCCATCGCAAAATCAGGATATACCTCCTCTCTTCCACTATACAGTAAATGTAAAAATAAAACAATAAATGAATAGAAAGGAATAAGTTCTAAGTTGCTTAATCTCAAGCAGTTACAAAATAAGAGAAATAACATAATTTACATATTTAATAGAAAGCTTAACCCAGATTTAACAAAAATAGGCAAATATTTAACCTTTGTGTGATATTAGATTTCACATTGGAATCGCTATAATGAGTAAGTAAACAGAGAACAACAAATTTCAGGCAATAAAAGAAATTGTGTTGTAAATAAAAAATTAGATTAGGAGCGATCTCATGAAGAAATTATTATCGTTAATTTTGTTAGTAGCTGTAATGTTTTCAAACATTACATATGCACCAAAGACTGCTGAAGCAGCAGAAATAACAGGAACAGTTGTATTATCCGGTTCAACCTCAGTTAATCCACTAATTCAGGCTCTTGCAGAAGCTTTTATGGCAAAATATCCAGGTATCAAAATTGTTGAACAGAATGTTACTGGCTCAGGCGCTGGTATTACAGATGCAAAAGATTCAAAAGTTGATTTTGGTATGTCCAGCAGAGAGTTAACAAGTGCTGAAGAAGAAGTTTTAAATAAAGTTCAGATTTGTCTTGATGGACTTGCAGTTGTTGTTAACAAAAGTAACCCAATTAATGAAGTGACTCCTGCTCAATTATTTAAAATATTTACCAGAGATACTGCAGCAGTAAATTGGAATCAAATTAGTGGTTCCTATACCACAAGTGTTAAAATTGCTCCTTTCGGACGTGAAGCTGGCTCTGGTACCAGAAGTTGCTTTGAAGATTTCTTCAAAGTAGATTATGGCACAGCACTTCCAAGTGGTTATGATGCAAATCTTGATGGATCACTTGCAAGTACAGGTGTTATGCAGACCTCCGTACAGAATAACTCCGGAGCAATCGGTTACATGTCACTTGGTGATATGGATGAGACTAAGGTAAAGGCATTAAAAGTTGAGGGTGTTGAGCCTTCCAAATATACTGTAGCAGATGGTTCCTACGCAATTAAAAGACCTTTCTTACTTGTATCTAACAAGAAAAAAGCAACTACCCCTGCAGCACAGGCATTCTTAGATTATATTGCAAGTGCAGATGGTCAGAAGGTTATTGATAAGATGGGCTTTGTTAAGAACAACCTTGTAAAAATTAAAGCTACTGATATTACTTTAAGAAGTACGTCCGTTACAATTATGCCAGGTAACAAATACTCTTTAACACCTGTTATTGTTCCTGAAGATGCAAGTAACCAGACCTTAACTTTCGTTAGTTCAAATCCAAGTGTAGCTACTGTTACAGCAACAGGTATGGTTACAGCAGTCGGTGAAGGAACTGCAACCATCACAGCATATACTAAGGATGGATCTGGAATTAGTAAGAAATGTAAAGTAACAGTTTCCTATCCGGTTAGCAGCGTTAAACTAAATAAGACTAGCGCTAAGTTACAGGTTGGTAAGACTCTTGCACTGAAAGCTACGATTGAACCTTCCTATGCAACAAATCCTGCAGTTACCTGGAAATCTTCTAATACATCAATCGCAACCGTTTCTGCAACTGGAGTTGTGACTGCAAAGAAGGCAGGAAGCGTAACCATCACCGTTACAACTAAAGATGGCAAATATACTGCAACCAGCAAGATTACCGTGTCTAAGTAAGATTAGATGAAATGACTTGGTTTTAGAAGTTACTGGGATCCAGATAAATAGAGTGAATTTGTTATAAAGTTTAGCTAAAGCTGGAAAAGAACGTATAGATGCTATACATTCTTTTCCCTTTAGTCGTATAAAAAGCTTAATAAAAGGAAGATACTTGTCTCTGCACTGGCAAAGTCCTCCACTAACACTGTTTCAAAGGAGAAGTTATGAAAAAGCAAAAAACACAGCTATATAATCAAATATTTAAGGCAATTGTATTCTTCTTTGCATTAATTACAATTATTTCAGTAGTTCTAATTGGAGCTTTTATGATTGCCAATGGAGGTCCAAGTATTCTAAAGGTGGGAATCAAGGAGTTTTTATTTGGATCTGTATGGAATTCTGCCAATGAACCTCCTCAATATGGAATATTATCCTTTATTCTTTCGTCTTTCGTAGTAACGTTTTTTACTATATTATTTGCTGTTCCAATTTCTATCTTGGTAGCTCTTGCAATTGGGCAGCTGGTACCCAAAAAATTGGGTTCTATTTTACGTTCTATTGTCAGCTTGCTGGCAGGTATTCCCTCTGTAATTTATGGTTTTCTTGGACTAATCTTCATTGTTCCTTTTGTTCAGAAAATATTTAATCTTTCTTCAGGGCTTACCATGCTATCAGCGGTTATTGTCTTAATCATTATGACTTTGCCAACAATTATTAGTGTTAGTGAAACCAGCATTAATGCGGTGGATCGAACTTACCTGGATGCAGCATATGCTTTAGGTGTTCGAAAAGAGTATGCACTTTTTACCATAATTTTGCCGGCGGCAAAATCGGGAATTATGGCAGCAGTATTGCTTGGTGTGGGTAGAGCAATTGGTGAAACCATGGCGGTTATTATGGTGGCAGGTAACATTCCTCAAATGCCTTCTCTGCTTAAACCAGTTCGTTTTTTGACAACGGCAATCGTTACAGAAATGTCCTATGCGACAGAGCAGACGAGAGGTGTATTAATTGGAATTGGTCTGGTACTTTTTGTGTTCGTATTTATTATCAATTCTATCTTTCATATTTTAATAAAAAAGGCAGGGAACGTGAATGGATAAAACAATGTACGATAAACGAATACGCCCGGGAATTATAGCGGTGCGTACCTTAATATATACAGTTACTGCTGCAGTTATTGCACTTGTCCTTTCAGTTATTGTTTTCTTAATTATAAAAGGGATGCCTTATCTTAGTATAGATTTCTTAACCACAGCTCCATCAAGATTAAATGAGACCTATGGAATTGCACCGATGATTATTAATACCCTATACGTAGTATTAATTACTCTACTAATCTCCATACCGCTTGGAATAGGAACAGCCATTTATCTTGCAGAGTATTCAAAGCCAGGCAAACTGATTTCAGCCTTTCGCTTCTCAATAGAAATACTGGCTGGAATACCATCTATTGTATATGGCTTATTCGGACTGGCGTTCTTTGTTAACACCCTAAGAATTGGTAGTGGGAGTGGATCTATGTTAGCTGGCGCACTCACTTGTACTTTGATCGTGTTACCAACTATGATACGAACCACGGAGGAAGCTTTACTGCAAGTAAATCCCACCTACAGGGAAGCAGCCTTTTCCTTAGGAGCATCAAAATTACATATTATTCGAACGGTATTGCTTCCTTGTGCATTGCCTGGAATCGTTGTTGCAGTAATTCTAAGCATCGGCAGAATTGTGAGTGAATCTGCTGCACTTCTCTATACAGCTGGTGTTGATTATACAATGCCTTCCAACTATGTAAAACATATTACAGAGCCAGGGGCAGGTCTCACGGTACAGCTTTATTTATATGCAACAGAAGGAGGCTCTCCGGATTGGGTACCTTATGCTATGGCAGCAATTTTGATGATACTGGTTTTTATAATTAATTTATCTGCCAATCTGATTGCTGGAATATTTAAAAAGAAAGTGAGTCTTCATGCATGAGTATATTTACAACAAATAACTTAAATTTATATTATGGTGAAAAACAAGCATTAAATAATGTGAATATGGAGATAGAGAAGAATGAAATTACTGCGTTCATTGGTCCTTCAGGCTGTGGTAAGTCCACCTTTTTACGTGTACTTAACAGAATGAATGATACAATTTCAAATTGTAAAACCACAGGCGAAGTAATTTTTGATGAGATCAATATATACAATGAAAATATTGACCCAATGTTAATACGTATAAAAATTGGAATGGTGTTTCAAAAGCCAAACCCATTTCCTATGAGTATTTACGATAATATTGCTTATGCGCCAAGTTATCATGGAAAAAAGAAAAGCGAGCTTGATGAAATTGTAGAAGGTAGTTTAAAAGCAGCTGCACTCTGGGATGAGGTTAAAGATTGTCTTAAAAAAAGTGCAACAGCTCTATCAGGTGGGCAGCAGCAGAGACTTTGCATAGCAAGGACCATGGCACTTCAACCAGAGGTGATTCTACTAGACGAGGCTACCAGTGCACTTGATCCTATTTCTACCTACAAAATAGAGGAATTATTAGGCGAGCTGAAAAAAAGCTATACGGTAATTATAGTTACGCATAATATGCAGCAGGCATCTCGTATAGCGGATAAAACGGCATTTTTTCTAATGGGTGATTTAATTGAATATGACTTGACAGGGAATATTTTTACGAGTCCGAAGCATCAGAAAACACAGGATTATGTTAGTGGACACTTCGGATAATCCCACAAGACAGAGGGAAAGCCAACTGGGTTCAGTTTAACTGAGCTTCGTCGGCTTTAAAAGGGGAGAGTTATGAAAAAAAATCTATGTAAAGTTTAGTTGCTGTCTTGTAGAAGCCAGTCACCACTGCTGCGGTTGTGGCTTCAGTTATGATATGTTTATAGTATATGCGGTAAATGTGTCTAAACTATGCAGAATTCGTTAATGTTTTGTGTATAAATAATTAGCATTTCATGAGAGTTTCGTACATATTTTATATCATAGGAAATTCCAAAGAATTTCCTATGATATAAAAGCCCTTCGGGCTAATGATGCGCAGCTACGCGCGCGGTACAAAAGTTGTGCATTAAAAGTATTTGAATGCGAGAGTGTATAATGCACACTTTTGTTCTAGTGGACGGAATAAGCTAAGAAAGGAGAAGGCAGAGTGGAGATCTTATCAAGATACGTAGTGATTGTCGTTTTGGCAATCTGTTTATGCCTTGGATATGTGATTAAGAACAGCATTTCCTTTATTCCGAATAAATACATCCCGCTCATCATGGCAGTTGTTGGTACTATTCTTAATGTATGGATTAACGGGTGGACATTTACACCGGAGATTTTACTTGGTGGCTTGGCAAGTGGTCTTGCCAGCACAGGAACTTATGAGATGATTCGAAATATTGTAGATAAAAAAGACACAGCGGATAATACGGCGGTGGGCAACCAGATAATGAATAATTAACTGGCGGTGTACATATGTAAAATGAAAAGAAAGTTGTTGTAGTCAGACTACAGGCAGCTTTCTTTTTTTATATATAGTTTTTTATATTTAGAGAATAAATTAAAAGAAATGAACAATATATGAACAAACAATAACTACGTTTTTCATTTTACGTCATTCTACGGAGGTTAACTATGCAGTAGCTAAGTAGTAAAATTGTAATAGAATAAATGTTCGGTAGTAAGCTTGCTAGAATAACTATAATTTGATAAAATATCAATTATATTATGATATAATAAAAGCGGAATGAGGTATTTACAAGCTTGCTTGTAAATGCCGATTGGAGTAACAAGATCCTGAACATGTTTACGTTCAGGATATAACAAGGAGGAACAAATGAAATTCATACATATTGCAGATGTTCATCTCGGTGCCGTTCCGGATTCTAATCAAGCCTGGGGGGTACTTCGGGAGAAGGAAATCTGGAGCAGCTTTCAAAATATAATAAATATTTGTAACGAAGAAGATGTTGATCTGCTGCTTATTGCGGGAGATCTGTTCCATAAGCAGCCGTTACTTAGGGAGCTAAAGGAAGCAAACTATTACTTAAGCAAACTTAAAACTACTAAGGTTATCCTCATGGCAGGAAACCACGATTATATTAGTCCAAGATCACATTATCAGGACTTTGAATGGGATGAAAGGGTTTATATGTTTTTAAGTGCATCCATGGGAGCTGTAACATTACCTGATCTTAATGTCACGGTTTATGGGTTAAGTTATTGCAGCCGTGATATTACGGAACCAATGTATGATTTTGTTCGTCCTAAGGATACCAGTGGAATTAACATACTGCTGGCACATGGCGGAGACGAAAAGAACATTCCAATGAACCGCAGGAAAATGTTAGAATTAGGGTTTGATTATATTGCACTTGGACATATTCATAAACCAGAGCTGATAAATGAGAGAATGGCATACAGCGGTTCTCTGGAACCGATGGATAGGAATGAAACAGGAGCTAGAGGGTATGTCAAAGGAGAGATTAATACTGACCAGGAAGCAAGGAGAATAACACTTCAATTTATTCCAAGTTCTTTAAGAGAGTACAAGAACATCACACTTGGGGTAAATCAGGAGACCACGAATGGATCACTTCTGGATGAGGCAAGAGAAATCGTTCGAAGTCAAGGCAATCAACATATTTATTCCTTTTGTATTGAAGGGATTAGAGACGAAGACCTACAATTTAATAAGGAGGCTTTGAAAGGACTAGGAAACATTCTTGAAGTTATAGATAATAGTATTCCTGATTATGATTTTGATGCTTTATACCGAGAGAATTCAGATAATATGATTGGACAATTTATTAAGAGAATTCGAGAGCATACCTCGATGGATGATCTTGGAATGAATAGTAAGGATATAATGACAACGAAAGAAGAGATTACAAGGAAAGCCTTGTACTATGGAATAGAAGCACTGTTAGGTGCCAAGAATTAGCTGGGAAGGGTAAGGAAATGCTGATTAAGAAACTGAAACTAAATTATTTTGGTCATTTTCATAACCGCGAAATAGAATTAAAGCCGGGAATTAACTTAATTTATGGCGATAATGAAGCCGGTAAATCCACAATACATGCTTTTATAAAGGGAATGTTATTTGGAATTGAGCGCATGAGAGGAAGAGGGTCCGCTTCTAAGGAGGATAGCTATACCAGATATCTGCCTTGGGGCTATCCCGGTGCCTATGAAGGAAGCATGGATATAGTTCTTGGAGAGAAAGAATATCGTTTGCAACGAAGTTTTCATGCAAATAATAAGAACTTTACGGTTTTGGATTTATCGACTGGTCGTGAAATAAAGCTAAAGGAAGGCTTAATTAGTGAAATAATTCCTGACCTGACGGAATCTGTTTATAAGAATACCATTAGTATTGAGCAGCTGAAAGTTTCCACCGATCTGGAATTAACTTCGCAGGTTCGTAATTATATTACTAATCTTTCAATTACAAAAAGCAAGGAGATTGACGTAACAAAAGCATTTAACATATTAAATAATAAAAGAAAACAATTAGATTTGACAAAGTGCCAGGAAGAAATAAAGGCGTTACAGTTGGATATTGAAGAAGGAATGCAAAAGGAAAAGAGGATGGATGAACTATCCTTACAAAGAAGAGATTTACTTCATAAAGAGCAGCAGTTGAAAGCAGAACTGGACAAGCTTACCGCTACAGAAAAGAAAGAGCTTGAAAGAATGGAATTGTTTCCTGCCATATTTGAAAAATATGATAATTATGAAACCTATAGAAGACAAGCAGAAGCATTGGAATTGCAGGAACAGGAGCTGAATAATAAGATTTTTCAATGGGAGAAAGAACTCCCCCGGATTGAGATTTTTATAGACGCTTGTAAAGTGGCAGAGAAGCTTTACCGGTTTCAGCAGGATCTGGAGAAGCAGCAACGAGAGTTTAAAGGTGAGAAAACGACTACTTTGGAAACCAAACAGAGAAATAGCAATTTAATTCTTTGTTTTAGCATACTTGCAGCAATGATTGTGCTGCTGGTCAGTGGTATGGAGATGATAGGTGTAGGAATAGCGATTGGAGTTTTATCGCTTGGAGGATTTATTTTCTGGACGAGTAATCACTCTGGCGGAAAAGCACTTGCACAGCAGAAACTGAAAGAGAAAGACCTTAATGCAAAACTAACTGATGCTACAAAGAAAATAAATGAAATATGTAAGGAACATCAGGCTAAATCAGTAGAGGAATTACTTAAAAAACAGGAAGAAATAAAAAAGAATCAGTATGCCATGGAGCATTCAGAGGATCAGAAAAAGAATTTGGAACAGCAAAGGTCAATGCTGGAAGACCGCTGTGATCTTCTATATGAGACGATCATGAAATATATGCAGAATTTCATCCAGGCAGAGGAGCTTACTTCGGAAGCAATTCGTATGCTTCGGGAGGAGATTAATCACCGAAGGTCGTTGCTGCAGGGAAAGGTTTCAGATATAAATCAAAAGTTAGAAGCATATAAACTCCAAAGAGAAAAGATAACCTGGGAAGTAAATGCTCTGGAAGCCAATGAGGAACAGTTATTAATCAATAAAGATCGACTTAGTAGTCTGGAGCAGTCCATGAAGGAAGGTGCACTGGAACAGGAAGCAGTCAAACTTGCTCTAACTACGATACAGGAGTTAAGCACCGATATTCATGATAGCTTTGGAGAACAACTTAATCAGTCTGTATCGGATATAATTCAAGAGGTTACCAATGGAAGATACAATGATCTTAAAATAGATGAGAAGCTTGAGGTTAAAGTGGGTTGGAATGGTAATTATCATATGCTGGATCGCCTAAGTGCAGGCACGATGGATCAGGTATATTTTGCACTTCGCCTTGCTGTTGCGGATTTACTGCTAGAGAATAGAAGCATGCCATTGTTATTTGATGACAGCTTTGCGCTTTATGATGAGATGAGAGTAAGAGCTTCCTTAAATAAAATATCAGATAGAGAACAAGTGGTACTATTTACCTGCCATAAAAGGGAGAAAGAATTATTGGAAGAACAAAATATTCCGTACCATTTTATTGACCTATCCTATTAAAAACTTAACAATGAGAGCAGGATACCTCTGGATTACAGAATTCACGCAGATACAATAGCAGGTAGTAAGCTAGATGTAATCAGAAATATTCCTATAAGAAAGAAACAATGTTCAATTTTAAATAATCTGGCTTGGATTAATTATACGAGTTGAAAATTGTTCAGGGTGGAGGTTTAGAATGCCCAGACAAAAAAAGAAAAGTATGAAAAAACAGGAAAAGAATACAAGAAAAAAAGCTGGCAGCAAAGGCAGGCTAGTCCTGCAAATTATGGTTCTATGCTTTCTTATGGCAATAGCGGCAGGACTTTTCTACTTCTATCAGGTCTATGGTAAGATGATTTTAAAACTTCAGGCAGAAGCAAAGCAGAAGGTCAGTGCTTCTTCCAATGATACCTTTAAAGAGGACCAGACCAGTTTAGTCTATGACGTACAAGGAAACTTAATTTCTACGCTAAGAACGGAAAAGGATGTTTACTATCTTTCCTATAAAGAAATTCCAGCCACTGTAATTGATGCTATGTTGGTATCGGAAGACCGCAATTTTCTACAACATGACGGAGTGGATTACTTGGCAAATATCCGAGCAGCCATAGCTTTGATCAAGCACAAGGGTGAAATTACCCAGGGAGCCAGTACAATTACCCAGCAGCTGGCCCGTAATGTATTTTTAACTCATAAGGTTACTTATGAAAGAAAGCTGGAAGAGATCTTTATAGCACAGGAATTAGAGAAAAAATATAGTAAATCAGATATTTTAGAATTTTATTTTAATGAAATCTATTTTGCCAACGGTTACTATGGAATTCAGGCGGCAGCGAAAGGATATTTTGGTGAGGGAGTGTCCTCTCTTAGCATGTCACAGCTGGTGTTTTTATGTTCGATACCTAACAATCCAAATCTTTATAATCCGGTAACAAATATGAATAACACCCTGAAGCGCAGAGATCGTATCCTGGATCAAATGTATGAAGCAGGTATCATTAATCAAAAGGATTATCAATTGGCTCTTAAGGAGGAGATAGAGCTTAATCGAACAAAACTAGAGAAGCAGAACTATGTTGAAACCTATACCTATTACAGTGCAATTCGAGCCTTAATGAAAAAGCAGGGATTTGAGTTTCGTAATAAGTTTGAAGATGAAGCTGATAAAGAAGCCTACAATGCAGCATATGATGAATTATATTATAGCTGTCAAAAGGATTTGTATAGTAAAGGATATCGCATTTATACCTCCATTGATTTGGAAAAGCAGCAGTTATTACAAGAAGCAGTAGATAATGCTCTGGCAAAATTTACAGAGGTGAATGAAGAGGGTGTGTATAAATTGCAGGCAGCTTCTGTCTGTATCGACAATGATACGGGTAGAGTGGTTGCAATTGTTGGCGGCAGAGAACAGGACCTTGGAGGGTATACCCTGAACCGGGCTTACCAGAGTTTTCGCCAGCCAGGCAGTGCCATTAAGCCCCTTATTGTTTATACTCCGATCTTTGAACGAGGATATACTCCGGATAGCCTTGTTGAAGATGTATATAGTAAGGATGGACCTAAGAATGCTGATAAACAGTATGCAGGTGAAATAAAATTACAGAGGGCAATTGAAGCATCAAAAAATGTAGTTGCCTGGGAACTTTTCGTGGAATTGACACCACAAATAGGTTTAGAGTATTTACTTAGAATGAATTTTTCAAAAATATCAGAGAGTGATTATATTCCTGCAGCCGCACTTGGCGGACTAACTGTTGGGGCAAGCTCTGTTGAAATGGCGGCTGCGTATGCGGCAATTGAGAATGATGGTTTTTATCGTGAGCCAACTTGTATTATAAGAATTATGGATTCACAGGGAGAAGAGGTTGTTGGCGAAACAGTTGATGAGAAACAGATTTATAAGACAGAAGCAGCAAGGATTATGACAGAGGCCTTAACAGGTGTAATGAAAAAAGGTACAGGAAAGGGGATTGGTCTTTCAAATACAGTAAGCGCAGGTAAAACTGGTACAACAAACGATCAGAAGGATGGATGGTTTGTTGGATATACACCGTATTATACTACCAGTGTATGGGTTGGATATGATTTGCCCAAAGCCTTGTCAGATTTAAGAGGAGCGTCATATCCAGGCGGTATCTGGCATAACTTTATGGAGCAGATACATACAAATTCTATGACAAAGAACTTCTTATTCTATGATTGGAGACCCCAGGAAGAGCAAAGTGAAACTATAGAAGAGGAAACTGCAGAAGAAGGTATCACGGAAAATGAGGATGAAGTAGAAGTGGAGATTCCGGAAGAAGAAATAAGCAACAATGAGGAAGGAATCGAAACAGAAATACCAGATAGTGATACAAATCCAGAGGATAGTTTGGAGGAAGAGGATAATTATCAGGAGGATAATTCGGAAGAAGGACTTGATACAGAAGAAATCGATTCGGAAGATAATAGCACAGAAGGTGAAGAAATACAGGAGGAAGAAACCAATCCAGAAACTATTGACGATCTTGAGAACGAAGAAACCTCTGGGGATACACTTCTAGAGGGGGAAGGCGCTTCTGAGGGAGAGGGCTTAAGTGAGGAAGATTTAATTCATGACCAGTGAAACGACTTGGCGTATCATCTTATTGAAGAAGGTCAGGAAGAAATTCTGAATTAGTAGAATTATGATGGAGATACTTTAGTATGGATAAAAACAATAGGAGGCTTAACTTGAAAAATGGCATTTATTTGAATGATTCCATTCATGGATTGATTTCATTAACGGAATATGAAAGAAGAATTGTTTCAACCATTGGATTTAATCGTCTTCATGATGTATATCAAAATTCTACGGTATATCTTACGTTTCCAACCAATCGAACCAAACGATTTGAACACTCCATTGGAACTATGAAACTTTGCTCTGATATGTTTTTCCAATCGTTACTGAATACAACAGATTCGACGTTAATGGAATTCTTTGATATATTTGATAAAGAATATGGTAATATTTTAGATAGCTTAGGACAGCAGATTGAGATATGTGCAGAAAAATTAGGTGGCAGGCTGCCAGAGGAGATGCCGTGGATTGAACTGGATAAGTTGAGACATTCTTTGATACCGAACAATATCCCAGACCATTATAAAATTATACATCTTGTCCTCATTCAATCTATTCGGGCGGCAGCTTTGCTGCATGATATCGGACATCCTCCGTTTAGTCATATTGTAGAGTTTGCCTTAAAAGATGTTTATATGGAATATAAAGAGAAAGCAGATATTCAAAAGGAAAATGCAAAAGAATTTGTTGATATCATGTCAAAATATTTCGAGGGCAATAAGAAATTGCATGAACAAATGGGTGACGAGATTAGTGAGGGTATTTTAAGCAAAATTATTGCAGCAATTTCAGAAGATGCTTCGAATTACAATGAGAATTTATTTGAACTGCTTGTATTGGAAAGTGTAAAAAGAATTTTTGCTGAAGAGGGAGCCTTCAGATATCTTCATAGAATTATTGATTCCAGCTTAGATGGAGACCGTTTGGATTATGTGACAAGAGATGTAATTAATTCGGGAAAAGATTCGGGGAAAATCGAATATAGCAGAATTATTAATGATATGCAGTTGTTTGTGAAAAATGGAGATATTTTATTTTGTGTTCCGTTAAAAGCAGTTAGTTCTGTGGAGGATTTTGTTAAACGTAGATATAATAGCTATAAAGATATAGTTTATCATCATAGAGTTATTCAATCTGATTATATTCTCGAAGGAATCGTAAAAGATCTGGTGATAAAATATTTGAAGGAAGAAGGGTTGGAGAAGCAGCATGACAATGAAATATTAATTCCATTTGATATTTCAGGACTCTGGTTCCCATTGGGTGACAAAAAGTCAGCAATAAAAGCAAATGCACTTTCACAATGGAATGATTCCTGGTTGACGACAGTACTTAGACAGATTTATTATACAGAGTATTATCATAATAAAGAGATTATGGAAGGAACCAGAGATTTCGTGTTGTCACAAAGACTGGCGGAATTACTGCGTAGTAGCAAACGATATCATTCTTTAATAAAACGTAGTGAGAATTTTAAAATTATTGATGATGCTGTTAAACTTGAAATAATAAAACGTAAAGATAAGATAAAAGCATTCCTGGCGAAGGGAAATGACTTGCCGGGTCAGGAAAAATCCACAGAGTTAATTTATCAAATGTTAGAGAATGTGACAAAAAATTCTTCCGGGTTTGTTTTATCTTTTATTTCGAGACATTGGAAGGAAATGAAAATCGAAAGTTTTGAGCAGAAGGTCAGTGAAATTGTTAGAGATGAAGCAAATCATATAGATGACAACCTTAAGATCTATGATTCAGTTACTTTATTTAAACGAATTTCAATTGGATTAGATTCCCCCATCTATTTTTATAACCACAAGGGAGCAATTTGTACTTTGAAAGATATTAGCGGGATTGCTGATATTCTTCAGCTTGACTCTGATTATCTTCCTGTTTTCTATATTTACATTTTAGCAAAGGATGAGGCTGGAGTTTTAAAGGAAAAAAGAGAAGAAGTATTAAGTGCCATTGGTAAACGAATTGGTATTGAAGTTATGAAAAAAGTTCTCATTTAAAATATAAAGTTTAAAATTAGAATAACTAAATGGAAACGTTGCTTTAATTTCTATATCACAGGCTTTATTTTACTGAAAGAAAGAAGGTTAACTTCTATGTACAATGATAGATGGTGTACATAGAAGCTAACCTTCTTTCTTAGATATCTATTTCTTAGATACTTTTATTCATGACAAGTGAAACGACTTGTCGTTTCATCTTGTTTATTCTGCAGATTCTATTGCATATTGGCCCTGCTTGTACTCTTTCATAATATTTTGAATTCTTGCAACAGGATTAAGAAGGCCACTAATGCTATCATCATGATTTAATGTGTCAATAATTAAAGCAACGTACTTGCTCATATCTACATTGATATACCAAGGCTTAGTTAAAAGCTCAGGTGTCTGATAGATAAGATTTGTAGTAAGAATACCGTGAATCAGACCGCTTTCGTATGCTTCATCAATCTTAGCAAATCCATTTGTGAATAAGCCAAAGGTGGAAGCAACAAATATTCTGCCTGCATTTCTTTTCTTTAATTCATGAGCAACATCCAATACGCTTTCGCCGGAAGAAATCATATCATCAACGATTAAAACATCTTTTCCTTCGATATCAGTGCCTAAGAACTCATGGGCAACAATTGGATTACGACCATTCACAATCTTAGTGAAGTCACGTCTCTTATAGAACATACCCATATCAAGACCCAGTACGTTAGCATAATAAACTGCTCTTGACATTCCACCTTCATCCGGGCTGATGATCATCATATGTTCAGCGTCAAGCTTAAGATCAGGTACATTATGAAGAAGTGCTTTAATAAACTGATAATTTGGAGCTACAGTTTCAAGGCTGGATAGAGGGATGGCATTTTGAACTCTTGGATCATGAGCATCAAAGGTAATGATACTGTCAACACCCATTTGGGTCAATTCCTGAAGAGCAAGAGCACAGTCAAGAGACTCTCTTGAGCTTCTTCTATGTTGTCTGCCTTCATATAGATAAGGCATAATAACTGTTATTCTTCTAGCTTTTCCACCAACTGCGGCAATAATTCTTTTTAAATCCTGATAATGGTCGTCGGGTGACATATGATTAAGATGTCCTGATACAGTATAGGTTAAGCTGTAATTTGTTACATCTACCAGCAAATACAAATCAGCACCTCTAACAGATTCTTTGATTTGACCTTTTGCCTCGCCAGTGCCAAATCTAGGGCAGCAAGCCTTTAATAAAAATGAATCTCTTTGATAGCCGGAAAAAGCAATCGTACCTTTATGTTCGCTCTCTCTGGCATCGCGCCATTCAACTAAATAGTCATTCACGCGTTGTCCTAATGATTTACTGCTTTCCAGTGCAATAATACCAAGAGGTCCTACAGGAATTGTTTCAACAATTTTCTCGTGCTTTGACATGAAATGTCCCTCCATGAATTTAAAGAATTGGTTTCAAAAGCCATTAAAGTTATACCATTATTACTATTGTTTCGTCAAGACGATTTTCGACATTTATTATTGATTAGTACTATTGACCGCCTTATGTAGACGAATGTCCTTGCCGATAATACGATGAATATTATAGCTGCTTACAATACGTGAAAAGATGCGCTCTCCGTAATTGGTATTGATATTTGTTAAGGACAAATTCGTTGAAATTATTGTAGACTTACGTCTTAATAAACGCTCGTTTATGATAAGATATAATTGAGAATTTGTAAAAGCATTATTAAGCTCGGTACCGAGATCGTCAATAATTAGTAAATCACAGGTTAGAATGTATTCAAACTGGTTAGAAGCTTCATAAGAATAATCTTCATCACGGTTAAATTTATATTTTTCGAGAATATCATATAAGCGAAAGGCAGTGAGATAGATTACGGTGCTGCCGCGATCTAACAACTCCTTAGCAATACAATTTGCAAGAAAGGTTTTTCCGACACCTGTGTTGCCAAGCAGAAGCAAGTTCTCATTGTGTTTATTAAAATGACGAATAAAGTTCTTACAGCTGGCAACTACTTTTTGCATATTGGAAAGAGGTGAAAGTCCAAGGGTTTCATCCGTGTAATCATCGGAATAATATGCGAAGGAAAAATTGCTGAAATTCTCAGTGGATAGGATGCTTTTAATATTGGAGCCAGAGTACAATAAATCAGAGATAGCCTGTTTAAAGCAGTTGCATTTTTCATTGTTAACATATCCGGTATCCTTGCACTTATTGCAATGATAGGGCATGTCCAAATAATCTGCAGAATAATCATGCTTTATCAGCAATTCCTGTTGTTGCTGCTTCAACTGGTGAGAATGCTCTCGAAGAACTGCAAGAGCACTATCATCACCATTTAAAGCTAAGCGACCACTCTGTGCCGATACCTTGATTATTTCCTCATCCAGTGCTTTTAATTCCGGAATTTGATCATATACTTCTTTTATTCGTTTGTCCTGTAAATGCTTATTTTTTAAACGACGGCTGTCATATTCCCGCAATATCTGATTGTATTGCTCATTCTTCAATGCCACTTTGTTTTCCTCCATTAATATACTCAACGGCATGGTTCACAAAATTCGAAACCTATAAGCCTTTATTCAAAAGCTTCTTTTCCAGTTCAGCATAATCTTGTGCTGTGTAAGTCCTCTGAGGGAATTGATTAAACTTGTTCGGTGCAGGTTTTGTCATTGCAGCAACCTTGCTTGCCTCACTCGCTTTATTTCCTTTTGTAAAATCTTCATCCACTTTTGCAATGTCAGCCTGAGTTTTCACATTTTTCTTAAACCAGGTTTCTAAGATTTTATCGGTATATTTAAAATCCGGTTTTTGTGTCCTTAATAAAGTGCGGTTACAGGCTTCCTCTATGATATCATCGGTAAAACCGTATACCTCAACCCATTTTGTTATGTACTGGCGTTCAATTTGACCGGGTGCGCGTTTAAGACCAAAAGCTTTGTTGACAACATTAAAGTGATCGTTGTAAACAGTTGTTGCTTCCTTTGCCTTTTCCTCGGTATCTATACCTTCCTCTGCCCAGCTAATCGCCACGGCTTCTATGTAAGAAGCATTTTTCTTGCCCTTTGAAACACAGTATTCATAAAGGAACATGATCAACTCGGGCTTAAAGTGTAATTCCTCATAGAGGTAAAGGATAAGTTGAAGATCCATGGGTTTAAGCGGACGATCCAGATAGATTTCAACAATATGTAAGGCCCAATTGATTTCATCATTATTCGCAAGCTGTGCAAGTTGTTCCGGGGAATAATTCTGACGTAAGACAGGTTTTTTCTCTGTAACAACAGTGACTGCAATTTCATCTGTTTGCTGTTCTGGCGCTGGAATTACCGGCTGTACAGTTCTATTTTGAAATTTACTTAAATCAACCAAATGAATAGAGATAATATCCTTTTGATCATTACGAATCAGGGTAAGGAGCTGCAGCTTTTCCCAATATGCAAGGGCACGCAAGATATCCTTCTCCGTATCTTCTAAACGATCGGCAATGGAGGAAATGGACAATTCGGGGTGGTTGCCTAAAAAACAGCGCAGAAGGTATAAATACACCTTAACATACGCCCCGTTTGCAGATGGCATAAATTGATCAATGAAGATGTTCGGCACGATAGTAACATCAGATACGCCTTCAGCATGTAATGATATATTACTCATAAATTCCCTCCTAAATATAGCTGGCAAAGTGATGCCAGCAACATTATAGCATAGATAATTTCATCTGCAAATAGCCTATTTTCAGGGGTTTGGCCATATTTATCCAACGTGGATAATGTGGATAAAGTGGATGGAATATAAGTCAAATGATGTAAAAAAATGTAAAATAAACAAGAACATACGTAAAATCAAGCCTTGTTAAAATCTAAACACTATGTTTGTAGAATAAAATTTCGACAAAAAAATATCCACAGCAGTTATCAACCAAATTGTTGATAATACTGTGGATAATGTGGATAACTACAATCCTAGAAGATTTTCTCCCACGGAAACAATGTCTCCGGCGCCCATAGTTATCAACAGGTCACCGTTCATACAATTTTGTAATAAAAAGTTTTCAATCTCATCAAAGGAACTAAAATGATAAACTTCCTTACCTAATTTTTCTAATTCCCTTAGTAAATCCTTAGAAGATATGTCTCCCGGGTTCTTTTCACGTGCCGCATAGATATCTGCAAGCACGATTTTGTCAGCATGTGACAAGGCTTCCGCGAATTCCGTCAAATGCTGTTTTGTGCGGGAGTAAGTATGTGGTTGGAACACACACCATAGCTTATTATGGGGATAAACTTGCGCTGCTGTCAAAGTAGCAACAACCTCAGTGGGATGGTGTGCATAATCGTCTATGACGGATACGCCGCCTATTTCCCCTTTATATTCAAAACGTCGTTTTGAATTATGGAACGATAGCATGGATTTTTTAATTATTTCCATTGGAACACCCACTTGCAGGGCAAGACCTATAACAGGAAGACAATTGGACACATTATGAACACCAATTGAATTTAATTCAATGCGGTCAACATATTCTCCCTTTATATAGAAGTCAAAGCTGCTGATACACTCACGGCTAAACTCAATTCGATCAGCGGCATAGTCATATGTCTTTGTGGAAGTACGGTGCTTGGGGTCAATAATCCCATAGGAGAATACTTCACAATCTAAATCTTTAATAAGCTCTTCATAACGATCAATTTCACCATTAATAAATAACTGACCATCCTTAGGGATTCGTGTTGCAAAGGTATGAAAGGAATGATAAATATCATCAAGATCTTTAAAGAAGTCCAGGTGATCCTCATCCACATTTAAGATGATGGCACGTTTTGGATAAAACTGATGATAGGTGTTGGTGTATTCACAAGCTTCTATAATAAAGTGTTCTGATTTACCCATTCTAATATTTCCGCCAATGACATCAAGCATGCCGCCTACAGAAATGGTAGGATCTAATTCAGCATCCATAAAGACTTGTGAAACCATGGAAGTAGTTGTTGTTTTACCATGAGTTCCAGATACAGTAACTGCATTATCATAATTCAGCATTAACTGTCCAATCATTTCAGCACGGGAAAGTATTGGAAGGTTAAGACGTTTCACTTCCATATATTCCTCGTTATCTTCCGAAATAGCCGCTGTATATACAACAACTTCGATATCAGAAGTTATATTAGAAGCTCTCTGTCCTAAGTAGAAAGTAATACCTAAAGAACTTAAATGGTCGGTAATACTGCTTTGGTGTGCGTCCGAGCCACTAATAATAAAACCAAGGGTATGTAAATATTCAGCAAATCCGCTCATGCTTATTCCGCCGATACCGATAAAGTGCATCCGGCAGGGCTTATTAAAATCAATTTTATACATATTCAACCTCCATGATGCCGGTAAAGCATCTTCATCAAATAACTAACTGATATTATAACCCATTTTACTTAAATTACAACATTAATTACAATATTAAAATCCTTACGTTATCAGAATCGTGCATAAAGATACGATAATAGATAGTAAGAATTCATAGCCATTATATTCAGAATATAAAGTATGCGTACCTGAAAACATAAGGAATTAACGAAATAAAGTAAGCCACTTGCCAAAAAGGAAGTGAAATTAATAGAAAATGGTAAGAAATCTGCAAAAATTTGTTATTTTTTCGTAAATATTATTCACATTTTGTAATAAATATGTTATAATGGCGCTATCTAAACACAAAGAATAAATAGTAAGGGAACTGAAGGTATTATTCAGTGGGGTAACTTGTAACTTGTAATATGAATCAGTCTGGTACTGATCATTGCTAAAACGAACGATAATATGGACAGAAGGGGGATCATTCCATGCAAATTACCGACGTACGCGTACGTAAGGTGAGTAAGGAAGGCAAGATGAAGGCAGTTGTTTCAATTACACTTGATAACGAGTTCGTAGTTCACGATATCAAGGTTATTGAAGGCGATAAAGGTTTATTTATTGCTATGCCTAGCAGAAAAGCTGGAGACGGTGAATATCGTGATATTGCTCATCCTATCAATTCGGACACAAGAGATAAGATTCAAAAGATTATCCTTGAAAAGTACGAAATTGCGGCTTTAGAATCAGAAGAAATACAAGCGTAAAAACTAAGAGAAGAGTACAAAAACGGCAGCGTCAGGGCTGCTTTTTTTGTTCCGTCATGTTTTCATTTATCAGTTTACATCAAGTCTCCCAGGGATTATAATAAAACAGTTAAAATAATAAAGGTAGGGTGTATCTATGAAAGAAACCTTGCGTATGAAATGCAATTTAATTGCAGAGAATTATCAGGATCTGGCAAAGGAATTAAAATGGAATAGCTCGGCCAATCTTAGATTTGGTGCATTGTTTTATACACTGAATGGGAAAAAAGTGAATGTTGATGCAATTAATCGTGGTCGCAAGATAATTAAAGAAAATACCGGTATCTTTTCACAGTTTAAAGATATAACCAACTTTACCACCTCAGTGATCCTATCACTTCAAGATCAACCGGAGACGGACTTTTTGAATACCCTAAAAGTATATGAAGCATTGAAGCAGGAAGGACTACATTCCTCGCCATATCTTGTGTTAGCAGCAACCTCAATTGCAATTCAAGCAGAACCACATGAATATACAAGAATCGTAACGGCTACAAAAGACATCTATAAAGCCATGAAAAAAGAGCATAAAATTCTAACCTCCTCGGATGATTACGGGTTTGCAGCACTTCTAGCTATGCAGGAAAAGCCGATTAACAATATAGTTAATGAAGTAGAGGCTTGTTATAGAATTTTAAAGCAGGATTTTGTAAGTTCCAATTCACTCCAGGCCTTAGCACAGGTACTCACAATAAGTGAAGAAGACATCAATATAAAATGTAAAAGAGTCATAGAATTGAATCAGGCTTTAAAGATTAGAAAATGTAAGTTGGGAAGTGGAATTGAGCGATCCTTCCTGGGTATTGCAGCACTGTTAGAGATGGATACCAATCAATTGGCAGATGAGATTGCTGAATTCTATGAGTATCTAAAGTATAAAAAAGGATTTGGTTCTTGGTCTATTACAAAGGATGAGAGAGTCATGTTTGCGATTGCACTTTTATGTATAGAATATTTAGAAGATGCAAAACAGAATGCAGTTAAAATGACATTATCAAATAATGTTACAGTCATTATGATCGCACAACAGATGGCAGCTATTGCGGCATCCTCTGCAGCAGTTGCTGCGGCTTCTGCTTCCTCCAGTTAAATATTAATAAATATTAAGTAAGTTTGTGTCATTAAGAAAGGTTTCGTTATGTACATTATAGTAGGTTTAGGAAATCCAACTGGTAAATATCAGGCAACAAGGCATAATATTGGATGGGATGCAATTACCAGAATATCCGATGATTATCGTATTTCGCTGGATACAAAAAAACATAAGGCAATCTGTGGGAAGGGTTCTATTGAAGGGGAAAAAGTGGTTCTTGCGCAGCCCATTACTTATATGAACTTAAGCGGAGAGAGTGTTCGTGAGTTAATGGATTTTTATAAGGTTACTCCCAGTGAAATTATTATTATTTATGATGATATCAGTCTGGAAGTTGGTCAGCTTCGAATTCGTAAGAAGGGAAGCGCTGGCGGGCACAATGGAATTAAGAGCATTATTAGTCACCTTGGCACCGATGAATTTCCAAGAATTAAGGTGGGGGTTGGCGATAAACCCAAGGATTGGGATCTTGCAGATTATGTTCTGTCAAGATTTCAGGCAGCAGAACAACTAACGATACGTGAGGCGTTGAAAGATACTTCCGATGCTTGCAAAATGATAATCACGGCAGGGATTGATGCTGCGATGAATCAATATAATAGAAAAAAATAAAAGTTTTCAAATAGGAGGACGTCATTTTGAAAACCTTCAGCGCACCCCTGATGGAATTAAAAGAATTTAATGATATCAGGGAGAACATTATAACGAGAACCCTGCCGGTACAAGTTACCGGCTGTATTGATTCCCAAAAATGCCACTTAATCCATGGCTTAAGTGAAGGCTTTAAATATAAGGTAATTGTCACTTATAATGATTTAAAGGCCAAGGAAATCTATGAGGATTATAGACTATATGATAAAGAAGTTTTTCTGTATCCTTCAAAAGATATCATATTCTATAGTGCGGATATTCATGGGAATGCCATTGTCAGAGAACGTTTAAAAGTTCTTCGTAAGTTAATTGAAAAGAAAGTTGCGACAATCATTGTTTCGCTGGAAGGCGGTATGGATCGTATCCTTCCCTTGCAGATGATAAAGGAAAGAGTCATTAAGATTACTGCGGAGTCAGTAATTAAATTACAGGAATTCAGTGCTGCTTTAATCCACCTTGGGTATGAAAGACAGGCACAGGTGGAGTCCCCAGGGGATTTTGCTGTAAGAGGAGGCATCATTGATATTTTCCCACTAACCGAAGAGGTTCCTTACCGTATCGAGTTATGGGGAGATGAAATAGATTCCATTCGTACCTTTGATATCAGCAGTCAACGTTCCATTGAACAGGTGGAAGGTCTGACAATATATCCAGCAACAGAAATCATCCTTGATGATAAAAGAAGAAAAGCTGGTATTCAGAAGCTGGAGGATGAGGAAAAGAAGTATTATAAAGGCTTAAGAGACCAGTTTAAAACCGAGGAAGCAGCGAGAATACATCAAATTATTGGTGAATTCAAAGAAAATCTGGAAGCTTACCAAGGCTCAGTAGCCATGGAAAGTTATATTAATTATTTTTATGAACAGACGGTCAGCTTTTTTCAGTATTTTGATCAAGAAGAAACTTTGTTCTTCCTGGATGAGCCGGGCAGACTTGTGGAAAAGGGAGAAGCGGTTGAAACTGAGTTTCGAGAAGGTATGATTGGTCGTATTGAGAAGGGATATATTCTTCCGGGACAAATTGATGTAATCTTTAGCTATAAGGAAGCAATGGGCTTTCTGGCAAATAAGAATTCCATTCTTATCAGTACCATGGAAGTTAAGAATAATTTTTATACACCCAAGAGAAAGTACGACTTCACAGTTCAGACAGTAGCTTCTTATCACAAGAATTTTGAAGTTCTGGTAAAAGATCTGGAGCGTTGGAAGAAGAATAAATATCGAGTGGTCCTGCTTTCTGGTTCAAGATCCAGAGCCATGCGTTTGAGTGATGATCTTCGAGAATATAATCTGAGTGCTTTCTATTCAGAGGATATGGACCGAGTGCTCCAACCAGGAGAGATTATGGTGGCATACGGCAATCTGAGGCGAGGGTTTGAATACCCCTTAATTAAGCTGGTAGTAATCTCGGAAAGCGATATCTTTGGTTCAGAGAAAAAGAAGAAGCGAAAGAAAACCTCTTATGAGGGAAATAAGATTCATAGCTTTACTGACCTGGCACCTGGTGATTATATTGTTCATGAAAACCACGGTCTGGGAATTTATAAAGGTATTGAGAAAATAGAAGTTGATAAGGTAACAAAGGATTATATAAAGATTGAGTATGGCGGTGGAGGCGTGTTGTATATTCTTGCAACAGGCCTTGATGTGATACAAAAATATTCTGGTTCTGAAGGTAGAAAGCCGAAGCTGAATAAGCTAAATTCTATTGAGTGGAAGAATACCAAATCAAAAGTCAAAGGTGCAGTGCGTGAGGTGGCAAAGGATTTGGTGGCTCTCTATGCCCAAAGACAGGAGAAGATTGGCTTTCAGTTTGGAGCGGATACTGTATGGCAGAAGGAATTTGAAGAGGCATTTCCCTATGAGGAGACAGAAGATCAGTTAAATGCAATTGAGGCTACCAAAAGGGATATGGAAAGCAAACGTATTATGGATCGTCTAATTTGTGGTGACGTAGGCTATGGTAAAACAGAAATTGCAATTCGTGCTGCCTTTAAAGCTGTTTCCGATGGAAAACAGGTGGTTATTCTTGTGCCTACAACCATCCTCGCACAACAGCATTACAATACGCTGGTTCAGCGAATGATGGATTTCCCGGTAAGTATTGATGTGTTATCACGTTTTCGAAGTGCGGCTGAACAAAAGAAGACAATAGAACGAATTAAAAAAGGAAGCCTGGATATTATCGTTGGAACCCATAGAGTATTGTCACAGGATGTAAAATTTAAGAATCTCGGATTGTTAATCATAGATGAAGAGCAGCGTTTTGGTGTAGGACATAAAGAAAAGATGAAGCTGTTAAAGAAGGACGTGGATGTTCTCACACTTACAGCAACACCTATTCCCAGAACTCTGCATATGAGTCTGGTTGGAATTCGTGATATGAGCGTACTTGACGAACCTCCGGTGGACCGTCTTCCAATTCAAACCTATGTGCTGGAACATAATGAAGAAATTATACGAGAGGCCATCACCAGAGAATTAGCCAGGGAAGGTCAGGTTTATTATGTCTATAACCGTGTCAATGGCATTGATGAAATTGCTAATACCGTTGCAAAGCTGGTTCCCGATGCCAATGTTGCCTTTGCCCATGGGCAGATGAATGAACATACCCTGGAGAAGATTATGTTTGACTTTATCTCTGGGGAGATTGATGTACTTGTTTCTACTACAATTATTGAAACCGGTTTGGACATTTCTAATGTAAATACAATAATTATTGATGATGCTGACAGACTTGGCTTGTCACAGCTCTATCAGCTAAGAGGTCGTGTAGGGCGTTCTAATCGGACCTCGTATGCATTTTTAATGTACAAAAGGGATAAGATGCTTCGTGAGATTGCGGAGAAGAGACTCCATGCCATCAAAGAATTCACCGAACTGGGCTCTGGCTTTAAGATAGCAATGAGAGATCTTGAAATCAGAGGTGCGGGTAATTTGCTGGGAGAAGAACAAAGTGGTCACATGGAAGCAGTAGGATATGATCTGTATTGTAAGATGCTTAACGAAGCCGTAAAAGCAATGAAAGGGAACGATCTTAACGAAGAGACCTATGAAACTACCGTGGACATGGACATGGATGCCTACATTCCATCCACCTATATTAAGAACGAGATTCAAAAGCTGGATATCTACAAACGTATTGCAGAAATAGAGAATCAGGAAGAAATGATGGATATGCAGGAAGAGTTGGTTGATCGATTTGGAGATCTGCCAAACGCGGTAAACAACCTGCTGAATATTGCATTACTTAAGGCTGTCTGCAACAAAGTTTATATCGTTGGACTCGTCCATAAAGAGAATGAAGTTAAGCTTATGATGTATCCGAAAGCGAAGCTTGCGGTAGAGAAAATACCGGAACTTGTATTAAAATATAAGAATAAATTGAAGCTGATACCACAGGCAAATCCTTATTTCGTATATCAATTACCAGGTACTCCAAAGGGGAAAATGGATGCCTTAGCTGTTTTTGAGCATTTGATGAAATTATTAGAGGATTTTAAACTGTTAATTCAGCAACAAAATTCAGATAATTAAGCGGTTAAGGTTATAAATCTGGGTAGACTTTAAGTATTTAATAATATAATTGGGTTAAATTGTGAAAATGGAATAAATGGGTCAATAAATTCGGGATTTATTATATAGAAGCTGATGTAAAATACAGCTGGAAAGGGGACAGGCATGAAAAGAGGATGGAAGTTGGTACGCATGATACCAATCTTATTAATCATAATGCTGCTGGCTGCTTGTAAAGGCGGTACGGAGCGCAATGAGCTTACAAATTATATTGGGAAGAGTGTGTCTACCTTTGAGCGAAAGTCAGGAATTGATTTAAGCGAGTTAAGCAGCGGTGTATACCAGAAGGAGGATGTCATTCAAGTTATGACCTCCGGAAAAGAGGTATCAGCAGTTACCTTGCTTGAGAAGGCAGAAAAATATAAGGTATTTGGTGTTACCATCGGAATGAAGAAAGAAGAAGCAGATGGTTTGTTAGTTGATAACTTCGGCACAGAAATTGCAAAGAAATTCAGTGCAGATCAGTCTACGGTTACTTATTCTTACCTTAGGAATGAAAATGAATTATACATTACTTACGATAGTGCACAAGAAACTGTCATTGAGATTTCGTATTATAAGAGTGCTGCTCCTAAGCAGGAGGAAGACGATACCTCAGTTAGCTCCGGAAATCTTATGGCTAGTATTGGAGATACCAGAGTTTATTATAATGAGGCAATGGTATACCTTATGCTGGCACAGGAAAAGTATGAGAAGGAATATGGGAAGGGCATCTGGCAAGCAGATATTCTTGGAAATGGAGATACCTTCGGCAGTATGCTGAAGGAAGAGGTGATACACCAACTGACAGAATTAAAGATTATTAAGGCAGAAGCACTTAAAAAAGAAATTAATTTAACGGAGGAAGAGCTGGCAGAAGCAGCTTCTTATGCCAAAGATCATTTTGAGAGTCTTACGCAAGAAGAGATCGACCAGTATCTTATTACAAAGGAGCTCTTAACACAGGTTTATGCAGATAATCTTTTGGCAAGTAAAATGTTTGAAATGGAAACAATTAATGTAGATAATAATGTGGCGGAAGAAGCTGCAAAACAGATTACGGTTCAGGATATCGTGGTTTACAGCAGTCATTTTGATTTGAAGGGCAATAAGGTTACGCTTTCAGAGGAAGAGAAGGCAGATGCTTATGAAAAAATTCAAAATCTGGCAGGGCAAGCAAAGGAAACCACAGATTTCCTTGCTTTAGCAGAAGCAAATTCAGAAGCAGATACCATTGAGTACACCTTTGGAAAAGGAGAAGCACCAAAGGAATTTGGAGATATATTTGAACAAGCTGCTTTTCAGTTAAAGACCGGTGAAGTAAGTGATATTATTGCAACTGAGAATGGCTGGCATATCATCTACTGTGTCTCGGATTATAATGAAGATGCAACAATTCAAGTAAAAGAAAGAATTATTGGAGAGCGTCGTAACGAGATGTTTATGGATATATTTTCGGAATGGTCAGAAGAATATGATGTGGTGATTAATGAAGAGGCTTGGAATAAGATAAGCTTTGAAGATTAAAATGATTAAGATTACTAAAGAATATTAGTGCATCTATAATCATCTGGACTTGCCTTACCACCGATGGTTGCTGAAAAAATTGCAACCATTCGGTGCCGGTCTGCGCCATCTGATCATAGATGCACTAATATTCTCTTCAGGTATCGTTAATATAATTGAAGTATGGATTAGATGATTACATATCATAAATAATATGATAAGCTTTGGGTAGGAAAGAATAAAGAACTGGCATATAAGGATTGGATATGAGGCTTGAATAAAACGATTAAATATAAAGATGGGATAAAAAGCTTGAATATAATATTGTATAAAAAAGCGTAAATAATGAGCTTGCTTATAAAACCGGTGAATATATTTATAATAAAATGTTTTGTGTGCTTATTAACAGTTATGAAAGGGAGGATATAAGATGTGTGGCAGATATAACATTATGTTTGAAGAAGATGATGATGAGATCATGGAAATTTTTCAGAAGCTGAACGAAAAATATCAGAATTCACTAGTGAAAATCGGAGAAGTATTTCCCACTGATCTTGCTCCGATTATTGTTAAGGAAGCTAAGTCTGTTAAGCCCATGTTATGTGCCTGGGGGTTTCCTAAATTTGATGGGAAAGGTGTAATTATCAATGCCAGATCAGAGACGGCATTTGAAAAGAAAACTTTTCGTGACAGTCTGCTAACCCGTCGATGTATCATTCCCTCCACTGGATTTTATGAATGGGACAAGCAGAAGAGAAAGCATCTCTTTCGACTTGAGGATACGAATGCACTTTATATGGCGGGCTTATATTCTATTTATAAGGGCGAAATGCGCTATGTTATTCTTACTACCAATGCCAACGAATCTATGGAAGGAATTCATGATCGAATGCCTTTAATTATACCAAAAGAAGATTTGGAAACTTGGATTTTAGAGGATAATAAGACGAATTACTTTCTTCATACTACGCCACCTAAGCTTAGAGCGACTGTAGTGTAGGATAAAGACAGATAAATTTTAAATGGAGAAATACTTACTTAGACAAGAAACTTTTGTTTACATATCTTGTAATTTTGTACGAATTACTGTAGAATAATAGTGTAATTTTATGCAGTATTTTAGGAGATCCTATGATTGAGAGGAAATTAGAAACGGGTGAGACAATATGAGATTAAATAATTACAAGGTGAGAACAAAAGTTATTTTACTTGCAGTGGTTTTACTAGTGGTTGCGTCGTTAATGGTTGGATTGTCCATAATGAATCAATCAAAGACGATGGATAGGAATTTAAATGTACTAGAAGAAAGTATACGTACAGATTTTGATAATAATATAAAAGAGCAGGTAGAAAGTGTCGTATCATTGATAAATGCTATTTATATCAAATATGAAAATGGTGAATATACTCTGGAAGAAGCGAAGAAAATTGCAGCTGATTCTGTCAGAGAAATGCGTTACGGTGAAGAAGGATATTTTTGGATTGATACCTATGAGGGTCTAAATATAGTTTGCTTAGGTAAGGATACCATTGAAGGAAAGAATCGCTTAGACCAGGAAGATGAATATGGCTTTCAGATGATTCGAGCAATTATTGAGGCAGGACGTAAGGGGGGCGGCTATACCGATTATTGGTTTCCTAAGGCTGATGAGACCGAAGCTTCTCCAAAGAGAGGATACAGTTTAGCCTTTGAACCCTTTGAATGGGTAATTGGTACAGGAAATTATACGGATTACATTGATACCTATATTGCTTCTATTGCTGAACAGGAAGAGAAAGAAGCCAGGAGTAATATTATAGATTTTGTCGTGATATTTACAATATCGCTGGTATTAGCAGGCTTTGTTACTATCTACCTTACACTGAACTTAAATCGTTCCTTTAAAGCAATCAGTACATATTTTAAAACACTTGCAACAGGTGATTTTACAGTGCAGCTACCCGAGCGATATCTCGCCAGAAAAGACGATTTTGGAGTATTAGCACAAGAAATAGAAGTTATGAAGGGCTCGGTAGCACACTTGGTTGGAAGTTCAAAATCAGCAGCGGATGGAATTGTTGATGTTGTTGGACACATTACAAGCAATATTAAAGTATTAAATTCAAATATAGAGGATCTGGCAGCTACCTCACAGGAGCTGGCAGCAGGAATGCAGGAAACTGCCGCATCTGCACAGGTGATGTCAACAACTTCAGCAGAGATTGAAGTGGCAACCAAGTCAATTGCAACCAAGTCACAGGAAGCAGCGCTTCAGGTAATTGAGATTAGCAAACGAGCAAAGAGCAACAAAAAGGAAATTCATTTATCCCAAGAAAAAGCAGAGCAAATTGGGGATGAGATAGAGAGGAAACTGGAGCAGGCATTGGAACAAGCACAGGTAGTATCTCAAATTAATGTTCTGACTGAAACAATTATGAAAATAACTGCAAAGACTAGATTATTGGCGCTTAATGCTTCTATTGAAGCAGCGAGGGCAGGAGAAAGCGGTAAAGGATTTGCGGTGGTAGCAGATGAGATAAGTGCCTTAGCATCACAATCCAGGGATGCAGTTACTCGAATTCAAGAGGTTACCGAGGATGTCACAGAGGCTATGACCAATCTGTCGGACAGTTCAAAGGCTCTTTTAGACTTTGTGTCTAAGGATGTTTCAGAAAGCTTCTCTAATATCTCAAGTGTTGCGGAAGCTTATAGCAATGATGCTGTATATATGGATGAACTGATTACTGATTTCAGTGCTACTGCAGAAGAACTTTTGGCGGGTATTGAAAATATAATGACAGCAGTGAATGAGGTGGCTCAAGCATCTACGGAAGGAGCAACAGGAACAGGAGATATTGCCATAAAGATATCAGATATTACAAATTTATCTGCAGAAGTTGCGCAGCAGGCAGCGATTTCTAAGAGTAATTCAGATTTCTTAAAGCGAGAGATATCTAATTTTAAACTAGATATCTAATACTTAAATTCTGATTATAAATTCAAACTTAATATAATCCAACAAGATGAAACGACAAGTCGTTTCACTTGTCATGAATAAACAGCTTAGGACAATAACATATTTCGTTATTGTCCTAAGCTGCTCTATTTTTCCCCAGTATATGGCTGAATTGCGAGATCAATTATTACTATGTCACAAAGTTTAGCAAGATTGAGATGCATAAACAATGTTTTCTGCGGATTTGCCTTTTATTTTTGCAGATTTGTTTTTTTACAGAAAAATCGACACAAATATCTATTAAATCTGCGGGATCAATTGATATCTTTTTACGGTATGTTACTATCAAGGCATAATAACGAGCGGAGAAAAAGATAATTGGACAATATTATTCAAAAGCTATTGAATAAATTCAATAAAGATGAGTATTTTACAGAGATTCAGATGGAACAGATTAAATATTCTGCGCTGGTAATCTGGGGAGATACGTCTAAATTCCTAATCCTATTAATTTTATTTTCTCTATTAGGGTTTTGGCAAGAGTACTTGTATGCGTTTTTAACAACGACGCTACTTCGTATTAATATTGGAGGTAAGCATTATGATACTTATCTGAGCTGTCTATTGTTCTCTACTGGATACTTTTCTCTTTTGGTTTATTTAACGGTGTTTTTTCCACGACAATATTATATCTATTTGCTATTGATTGCGATACCGATAGCTATAGTATTACTATTTATAGCTCCCAGAATATCTAATAAAAGTGGACGAAATTTAAAGAAGAATATAACAGATATAAAACGAAATATCATAGTTCTTATTACAACCTATTTATTAATTTTTATAATAATAAAAGAACCAATATTTTTAATTGGTCCTTTTACAATTATATTACAAACAGTTCAATTATTAACAATGAAAGGAGGAAGCTACTATGAAATCAGGAAAGAAATTAAGCTTCATACGTAATATTCTCAGTTTGTTACTTTTGGTTGCACCAGTAATTGCAACACAATCAGCATCAATTTATTTGTGGGGTGAACCTGAAGTGCCTGAATCACTGCGCAACTAATAATGACAAATTTTTGCGACAACCTTGCTTAAAGTGGTATCATAGTAAAAATCTATGGTACCCTTTTTATGCTCCAGCATTTTCTTTAGCTTATGAAGACCAATACCGCGAGGTGCATTTCCCTTTGTGGTATATCCATAACTAAAATAATTATTAATTTCAGCCACACTGACATATCGATAAGTGTTTCTAACCTCAAAAATATTGATTTCATTATCTCTATTGATAAGAAGTTCAAGCTCTCCTTCAATATTCATGCTTTCAATCGCTTCAATGGCATTATCTATGAGAATACCGTACATTTCTACTAATTGATGGGAGTTGTAACTTGAAGTAATCGTAAAATCTTGAATGGTCAATTTAACCTTAATTTCCTTGTTCATGATTTCTAACATTTTGCTATAAAGAAAGGCACTGATAATTTTGTTATCTAGTTTGAGGAGATCTTTCCAGATATTATTGCTATTAATCTCATCAATGTAATCTTCAATTGATTTATCTGTGAAGACTTCATCTCTTTTCATTGCTAAAATAGTCTGTATTTGATTGTGATAATCGTGTTGTTTTCCGCGAATTTCTTCAATCATATCATCAATAATTGGGAAATATGTATCATAGATTGCCAACTTTTCTTTATAATTACGGCTTACAAAGCCTTCTCGTAAGACGATAGTATTAATAACAATGGCAAAGAGTACAACAAGTATAATCTCAAGTATAACATTAGTAATATTGCTGACATCAATGTACCATAAGATGGTTATTCCATAGGAAAGCACAAAAGAGGCAGTCATAATTACACTAAAAACAGGGTTTCGATCCTCAATATAGATATCAAATAAGGAGAAGGGTACAAAACGTGTTAGAACCAAAACAAAAACTAGGCATACTATTTGAGAAAGAAGCCCGTTGCTAAAAGTGTACTCTACATTTCCTAATATTTGGTTGAGTATTACAACCCCGGCTAATTGAAGAACAATCATCATTAATGAGATAGTAAAATATATCATAGCACAGGAGGCAGCATTCTTAGCTTGATTAACATAGAAATACATATATAAAGCCACAATGCTTATGATTGTACATAATATATGGGATAAAATATCACTTAATTGAAAAAAATTAACTAAGGCAATGAGAACAGAGGCGACAACAATATATAGGATTATCGGAATAATTCGTATCCTTAAAGTTTTTTTAATACTATGAACAAAAAGTAACGTCATTACATAATCAAATAACGTCAATGCAATTGTCTGAAGATTTCCCATTATATTTGAGCACCCACCTTTTTTTTATAACTTACACCAATGGGTATACTGTCTGTTACCCCTTTCAAATAGATACAATTACTGAGCATATCAACTTTTTCAATATATTCACGATTCACTAAAAAGGACTGATGAATCTGTATGAAATGTGAAGGTAACTCTTTTGTAAACTGACTTAAGTTCATGGATTTGTACTTTATTTCCTCATATTGTGTCCGAATAATAATTCTACGGCTCCGGCTTTCTATCAATAGAATATCCTTTAAGTTTACACGTTGTTTTAAACCTTTAAAATCTAAGGTTAAATAATTGGGTTCCTCATTTAGTTGATCAAAGTAATCAACCATAATCTTAGTCATGATATCATTTATGGTCTTTTTGGTATAGGGCTTTAAGATGTAATCATAGCAGTGGACATCATGAAAAGCCTCTAATTCTTTCGTGCGCATCCCTGTTATAAAAACGATGGGAGTAAACTGATATTTTTTTATGGTACGTATTTCTTTTGCTAACTCAATCCCGCTACCGTCTAACAGTTGTATATCAATAAAAAATGCCCCGATATCTTCCAGATTTACAATTTTTATTGCTTCGGACCTTTTATCAGTGCTGTGTATCGTTATGCCAGAATTGAACTTAAGCGCACTTTCAACCAAATAATTTCTCTGATCACGATTATCTTCAACAATTAATAATGAGCGAATGGTGGACACTCCTTTTCTGCGCTATAGTTTCAAACTATAATAAATGTAGTAGTACTCCTTCGGTTTTAGGCAGTACTAAATTACTACTTAGTTGCATTATAACATGATATGACTTTATATTGTAATATTTCTTTTAATTTATTATTTTTCGACATGTTTAATATGTTTTATTAGCGCTAGGATAAATCTGTGTTGAAGTTTCTTAAACAAAAACTATTATTTTGCTGTAATACTTGTTGAGAAACATTAAAGTTTGGAATTTTATACATGTATTTTAAGGTACTTTTATATTTTTAAAATGTTAAATTGACAATAAAGTTTGGAATAAAAATTGTATCTCTTCAAAAAAATCTTAAATAAAGACAGTAAAGTTTGGAAAAACAATGAAAAACATATGGTAGAGTAACTCTTGATTTGAGCAGTTAAAGTTTGCAGAAATGACAGAGTTAAAAGTTCGTTTACACAACTTTTAACTCTGCTTTGGTTCAATATAATAACATATATAAAAATTACGTGGTATAGTCTGGAAATACTGTTTTATTTGTATTATTATGTAAAATAAAGAAGCACCCTCCAAACCATCGTGCTTAGCAAGGTATTGCTATAGTTATGATTTTACGTATTTTTTCAATAGTCGACTCTCAAAATCTGAACAATCATCATCAGAAGGGAATTCTATAGTATCCTCTGATAAACCGATGCCTTCTAATTCTGCAAAATATGAGAATGGGTCAAAATCGTTTACGAAGGCTTCACAGTAAGAAAGCTCATCTTTCATATTGTTACCAAGAGAATCATGAGAGAAATGTTTGGCAATGACCTGCAAAATAGCAAAAACCATTTCCTGGCGAAACATGATGCGTTCCATTGGTTCAAGTGTTCTAAACTGCTCCATTGTTATATTATTCATGGTTAGAATATTTTCAAAATAAGAGTTATAATCAATATCACTCCTTGCCTTTAAAAGATATGGATATTTTTCGGGCTTTATGGATGTACGAAAGAGGAATCGTAAATACGAATCTTCAATCCGATCAGCTTTTAAGTCGTAAAAACCGGATAGGTAATCTGGGTGTACATTTAGATATTTCGCAATATTATCTAATAAATCGGGAGGCATAGCTCCTTCATCTAAGCAGCGTCGAATGGTTTTTTCTGTACGCTGAATTTCATCATATGAATCCCCCAGTTTTCTAATACTGCAATTCCTAAGCTTCAATACTTCCATAAATCTCTGTTTATTAACAAGGACTTTCTTTGTTTTTTGATTTGCCATGTATACATATCTCCTTTGCGGACATTCGTGTTAAAAACGCCGCAGGCCAATTTATTGACATCGCGGACATTAATGTATACAATTATAATATCAAATGAGGACATTAATGTCCAGAGTGAAATTTAGTTAAGGAGGGCTAGGTATGGAGGAAGAGAAGAAGGGATTTATGAAGTGGGTTAAGGCACATAAGAAAGCACTTTTTATTGCAGGTATTAGCATCGCATCAATAATGGGTATTATTGTAGCAATAAAAAATAAGGACTCAATAGTTGCTTTGAGGGAATCCTTACGTAAGAGCATTGATAAAACACCGGTAAAATCAGTAGCGAATTCACATGATGCTGTTGAGAATATTATTCATGAGTCGGTTTCGGTAGCTGAAACTGTTGCCGAAGCACCGATAATACAGTTTCCTGTAGGCAGAAATATTCAGTCTACATTTGATGTGAGTGACCATATCAGAAACTTACCTAATGAATGTCATGCATCCGCTAAAAAAATCGCTACAGCAACTGAACATGGATTTAAACTTAAACCTGGTCAAACATGGGTAGATGGATACACTAAAAGTATGATGGTTGCGTAGGTATTTATGAGGAGGTAATTTCAAATGGCGAGTTATGGATGTGGTAAAGGTTGCGGCATTGATATGAGATACATAGGAGACGGAGATTGGAAATGCCCCAAATGTGGTCGTGTCATAGCTTTTGGAGAATCGGATGACGATGATGATGAGTTCCTGAGTGTATATGACGCAGCTTTGATATGGGCTTCAAATGGTAAAGACGAAGATTATATGTTTGGCTATACTAAAGAAGAATTAGAAGGTGCTCTTTAAAAACACACCCTCCCGGCGTCATAGTCAGGAGGGTTTCGTTATGTTTATAGCATTATAGCGGATATCAGACATCAATCCCCGCATATCGAGCCACTAGGAGGTATTGTATAAGTGTTGATATAAACTTAGAAATATGTTTTATATTAGCACTTTTTTATATGAAGGGGGTAAATGGATGGCGTACTTCCCATAGGATCAGAAATATATCAGTAAAATCAACTATATAATTATAAAGAGAGCCGTCTATTAACTAGCTTGGATTTAATCGGGTTTTCAAAGTTCTGACAGTTGAGGACTTTCATCTAACCTATGTGATTTTTAGAAATTTATATTTGCATTTCAAACGGAACGCTTTTCGTTGACGTGCTAATTCTTCTCTGATAGAATATTAATGTATACTGATATCGAAGAGGAGACCTAAAAATGAATAGAAAACCATATTCTTCAGCTATAAAGAAGACACCTTTTAAATATCCTATAGCAAAAAAGATAGCCAATCTCATGTTGGATGGACATGATCGAAATGAAGTGTTTACAGAATGCTTTAACAATAATTATATTGAAATAGAGTCCGAAGACCGTAGACGGGAAATCACGAATGTGATATATAACCGACTTTCCGCACTCGATAATTATCTTCTCTCCGAGTTCTATAACGGAGATGTTGCTACCTCAAAATTCATTTTATCCTATGCCATTGCAAAAACAGACACATTATTCTTCGATTTTCTTTATGAAGTTTATCGAGAGGCGCTCCTTGGTGACAGGAACTATCTTTCTATTGATGATTTTGATAACTTTTTTGCTATAAAGAAGCAGAACGATTTGATCGTAGCAAAATGGGGTGAATTTACGCTGAAATGTCTCACAAAAGGCTATCGAAATATTTTGGTAGATTCCGGACTTGGGGTTCGAGAGAGAAAAACCGTAAAGGTCGAAAGAATGATGATTCATCCGTCTGTGGAAGATTACATAGCTTCCATTGGTGATAAAGAATTTTTGCAAGCTATGCTTGGGAGGTAACAAAAGTGGCAGAAAGATCATTAAATGAGCGTTTTGTCGATTTGGAGGACCGTATGATAAGCGTGGCGTCACTCACACGGTATGGTACGGCAAACGACTTGAAATTCTATATTTTTGACTACAATCCTAAAGATGAGCTTTTGATACGTAAGGAAGTAATGAAGCTAAAATCCCGTAATCCTGATATTGTTGAATTCGATTTATTTGAAATGATGCTTGAAATAATAGATGAAGAGGGATATCTGGAAGATATACAGCGTATGGAATCCGATTATGAAAAAGATTTGCTTTTGCGGGAAGTCTTTCAGCCACTTCTCTCCGTGGAAGAGGATGATAATAGTTTCATTGATAAATTTAAAAACGGTGTTGAAGATAATGGAAAATCAATTGTGCTAATTACCGGCATAGGAAAAGCCTTTCCTATAATTCGCAGCCATACCATTCTGAATAATCTTCAAAGTATATTCCGAAACAATCCGGTTGTTATGATGTATCCCGGTAGATACGAAATAAAAAATGCCATGACACTCAGGTTATTTGAGCGGCTTGATGATGATAATTACTACAGAGCGTTTCCTCTTGTAGAAAGGAGAACTGCAAATGATTATTAAGGATTTATTTAAAAAGGATATTGGAAGGTCCATCCAGGGAGTTGTTACAATTGGCAACGAAAATGAAGAACAGAAATGGCAGGAACTCGAAGAGTATGTTTGCACAGATGAAATTACAAAATCCTTCCGAACCTTTTTTAGCCGTTATAGAGAGTCTATCGCAACGCCGACAGAAAAGATGGGCGTCTGGATTACCGGTTTCTTTGGTTCCGGTAAATCCCACTTTCTGAAGATACTGGGATATATTCTTGAAAATGAAAATGTGGCCGGAGTTAGAGCCGCCGAATACTTTAATGACAAAATCAAAGATGAACTAGTCCTTGCTGATATCCGTCAGAGTACCAAAGCAAATAATAAAGTTGTTCTTTTCAACATCGACAGTAAGGCAAAATCCGACTCTAAAACAAAGACACAGGCCATCATGGATATCATGCTTCGTGCCTTCAATGAATCTATAGGATATTGTGGTTCAAGCCCTTGGGTAGCAGACCTTGAGAGGTCTCTCGATGAAGAAGGAAAGTTGGATGAGTTCGTTCAAAAATTTGAAGAATATTCGAAACGTAACTGGATTCAGACCAGATCGAAAGCGCTTCTGAACCGAGATACTATTATTAAAGCCCTTGTTTTTGTACGCAATATGTCTGAAGAGAGTGCTAAAGCCTTTATTGATGAACAGACCCGAAACTTCACCAACACAACTGAGGACTTTGCAAAAATCGTAAATAAATACTGCCAGAGTAACAAAACCAGAGTGGTTTTTCTAATGGATGAAGTTGGTCAGTTTATCGGAGATAACACCCAGCTTATGCTGAACCTGCAGACCTGTGTGGAAGACCTCGGCAAATACTGTCGCGGCCAGGCATGGGTTGTTGTTACATCTCAGCAGGAACTGAAGGCCATGATTGATAGCACTAAAGACAAGCAGCAGGATTTCTCCAAGATTCAAGGCCGTTTCAATACTCGTCTACTTCTCAGCGGTGCCAATGCCGATGAGGTTATTAAGAAGCGTATTCTCGAAAAGAAGGATAACGCCGTTACACCTCTCCGTGCTCTTTATGATGTAAATAGCAGTAAGCTTTCCAATCTGATTCTGTTCCAAGCAAAACCTACTTGGTCCGGATATAAGGATGCTGATGAGTTTAAGGATGTATATCCGTTTGTTTCCTATCAGTTTGAACTTTTGCAGAAGGTATTTGAATCCATCCGCGAGCACGGAATGAGTGAAGGTAAGCATTTGTCTCAGAATGAGAGATCCCTACTTGATGCCTTTCAGACTTCCGCAAAAAAGTATGCTTATATGGATTCTGGGCTTCTTGTTCCGTTTGATAATTTCTATCAGACTATTGAGCAGTTCATCGATTATGATATAAAAACTGTATTCTCTAATGCCGAGCGTAAAGCGAGCCTTGATTCATTTGATATACGTGTGTTGCGTATCCTTTTTATGATTAAGTATGTTAAGGATATGCCGGCTACCATTGACCGTCTGGCAACTTTGATGGTTGAAAGTATAAATGAAGATAAAGCTGCGTTAAAATCTCATATTTTCGATTCGTTGAAACGGTTAGAGGAAGAAACCCTTATTCAGAAAAACGGTGAGGAGTATGATTTTCTTACAAATGCTGAGCAGGATGTTAATAAGCAGATTAATAGTTCTGGTTATAACGAAGGTGAAGTCCAGCGAACTATTTTGGATATCATCTATGACAGAATTCTAGAAAGTAATAAATATCGTTACGAAGGTCGGTTCGAGTTTGGTCTGAACCGTTATGTGGATGGTGAATCTAAGGGACCTGCAGGGCAGGACAATATCACAATCAAAGTCTGCACACAGTTCTCCGGTACTAAGTCAGCCACAGATTTTCAATCCGAATCTCTTCGTGATAATGCTATAATTGTTGATTTGACAGAGGGCAGTTTTATTGACGAGCTTATCCGTGCAAACAAGATCGCCACCTTTCGTCGTAATAACAGTACCTCCATGTCCGCTGTATTAATGGAAATCATGAATAAAAAATTGGCTGAGTTATCTGATCGGACTAAGAGAGCAGAAGATATCATTCGTACAAGTCTCCGTACAGCGCCGATTTATCTTGCTGGAGTTCTTCTCGATATTAAACAAAAGGATGGTAAGGATCGTTTGCTGGATTCATTAAAAGAGATGGTTAAGCGTGATTATTTTAAGCTTGGTCTTGTTTGCTCATTTTATAATGACCAAAAGTCCATTCTCTCCATGTTAATTGATAACAGCATGAGTCTTTTTGATATTTCTATGCATGCCAACAAAGGTGCTTATAATGAAATTGTAGAAAAGATTAAGGATGACAAGCGCCTTATCAGAAATGTTACTGTAAGGAGCTTACTGGATTTTTTCTCCAAGAAACCTTACGGATGGCGAGACCTTGACATTCTTGGTATGATAGGTGTTCTATGGAAAAACAATGCTCTCCAAATTCTCATTCATGAAAATGTTGTCGATGAGAAGAATAATAGTTTTAAAAATGACTTATCTCGCAAATCCAATGTGGAAACTATGGTTGTTCGCTTGAAGGAAATTATTGACGAAAGTATTCTGTATCAGGTCAAACGGATTATGAATGATACATATTCTGAAAATTTCACTCTAGATGAGGTCGTGCTAAAATCAGGCGTTGTAAGCTTCTTTGAGCGCAAGCGTCAGTTCCTTTCCGATCTGAAAGCAAAGTATGGATCAGATTATGCAGGATGTAAATTGGCTACAGAAATTTATCAGGATTTCAATGCAATCCTTCGCTCAGGGGATGCATTCACCATATTTAATGAAATCATTACTCGAAAGGACAGTCTTGATAAAAGAGCTGAAACTCTCGAGCAATTGGAAGGCTTCTATAAAGAGGACAGTCATCAACAAAAAAACTATCAAGATGCCTCGGCAATAATTGACTGGTATAACGCAAATTGTATGTTAGAAGATTTGAGCCGTCTGCAGCTGGTTGTACATGATATGTCCACAATTGTTTGTATGGAAATGCCGTTCAAGAAAATGAATGAGCTTGCTGATCTGGTATTCAATGCAAGTGAAATTAAGGAAAGAATACATGAGGACAAATACCAAAATACGAAAAAACGGCTTGAATCTGATAGCAGCACTATTTATAAAGAGCTTCAGGAAGCACAGAAAGCCAATCTGACTGATGATCAGAAAGGTAGGATCCAACAGAAGGCTGATGAAATTTTCACTCAGTATACCTCCTGGCTTAGCAGTCTTTCCAAGACAACAACAAACATGGATTCCTACATTACAGCAAGCAATAATTCCGTTAGTAGCTTCCGTAAATTTATTGCGCAGGTTATGAATGAAAGCAACATACCGGTACGTTCAAAGAAGATTAATATTATTGATTGTATCCCAGTAGCAAACAAGAAGGTTGCATCTGCAGAGGATGTTGATAAGGTGCTCGATGCTATACGCAATAAGTTACTTGCTGAACTGAAGGAAAACGATGAACTGAACCTGGGTTAAGGAGACACGATTATGGATAAACGAATACTACAAACTTATTCCGCATGGGCTAAAGAGAACCTAGAAAAACAGGTCGAGGTTTCCCTTAAGACTCTCGGTATCAACGGAGATAAAGATATAAAGAAAGCGAAGCAGGTCGGTGAGTATACTGTTATCGAAGGTGATTCTAATTCCTATCCTGCAGATTTACTAAACAAGAGGAGTCAAATTGTGACTCTTGTAACAGATGAAGGTTATAAGAATGTCATAGAAGAATTTGCATATACATGGTTCAATCGATTTGTTGCACTGCGTTTTATGGAAGTGCATGACTTCCTGCCACATGGCTTCCGTGTGTTGTCCAATCGCAGTGGCGGCGTTGAGCCGGAAATATTTAAGAATCTCAGCTTTGTTAAGGAAGAGCTACGTCTTGATATGATCACCTGTGACTCGCTGAAGGAACAAGGTAAAATTGAAGAATTGTACCGTTATGTTCTTCTACATCAGTGTAGTGCATTAGCTGATATCCTACCAATGCTTTTTGCCAGAGAAAATGATTATCTTGAACTGCTCCTACCTAAATCGCTACTTATAGGAGAAACGGTTATTACGAAATTGATAGAAATCCCAGAAGAGAACTTCCTCAACGATGTGGAAATCATCGGTTGGATGTACCAGTTCTATATTTCTGTTAAAAAGGACGAGGTGTTTGCTTCCAAAACAACTATCACTAAGGATACCCTCCCAGCTGTTACTCAGCTCTTCACACCGGACTGGATAGTACGCTATATGGCAGAAAACTCTGTGGGTAGAGTTTGGATGGAAAGTTATCCACACTCTTCACTCCGTTCTGAAATGAAATACTATGTTGATGACCCGGAGCAAACGGAAGAAGTGCAGCGGAAACTTGATGCTATGAAGTACAGAAATGTAAATCCGGAAGAAATCCGTGTAATCGAACCCTGTTGTGGTTCCGGCCACATACTCGTCTATGTTTTCGATCTTCTTTATAAAATGTATGATGAAAAGGGTTATTCCAACAGGGTAATTCCTTCCCTCATTCTAAAGAATAACCTCACCGGACTTGATGTTGACAAACGTGCTTCCCAGCTTGCGGCATTCTCTCTTGTTATGAAAGCAAGAAGTATCAATCCGCGTTTCTTTAATGACACGTACTATTGTGCGCCCCAGGTCTACGAAATCTATGATTCTCATTATCTTGAGAGCATCGGTTACAGACAACACATGAAAAATATCGGTGTGTTCACAGAATATGAGAGAAAGGCCATTGAAACCCTCGTGGAGACGTTTCGCAATGGAAAAACCATTGGTTCTCTCATTAAGGTAAAGACGATTAAGTACGAGTGCGTTGAGAAAGTAATATATAAACTGGAGCATGAAGTTGTAGCCAATATCTTTGACATTCCGTTTGTCGTAGATGGTACAGCACTACTAAAGAAACTACTCGCACAAGCAAAAGTACTGTCCACAAAATATGATGTAATGATTACAAACCCACCATATATTGGCATTTCAACAATGGAAGCTCCTGTTAAGGACTATGCTGTAAAAAACTATCCAAACAGCAAATCGGATATGTTTGCCATGTTTATGGAAACCGAATTTGTTAATCCGAACGGATTTATTGCAATAATAAATATGCATAGCTGGATGTTCTTATCAAGCTTTGAAAAATTAAGGCAGACTTTGCTTGTTACAAAAGAAATCGTTACGATGGCGCATCTTGGTGCAAGAGCATTCGAAACCATTGGGGGCGAGGTTGTTCAGACCACAACTTTCGTCTTAAGAAACTGTCGTTTGAATATTAATGGCGTCTACTACCGACTTGTTAATAGTACTGATAAAGAAAATGATTTTTTATTAGATAGCAATGGCGTGGAGGTTTTAAAAAAGCAAACGCGCTATGTTACGAACGAAGATAATTTTACTAAAATTCCGGGTAGTATTTTTTGTTACTGGTTATCAGATGCAGTATTGCAACATCTTGAGAAAGATGACAAACTAGAAGCAAAAGGAACCGCTAAACAAGGCCTTTCAACATCTGATAACAACCGATTTCTAAGATTTTGGCACGAAGTTGTACTTATGCGAATTGGTTTCTCATGTGAAGAATGTAAAGATACCAGCACTGAAGAATACCGCTGGTTTCCTTATAATAAAGCTGGCAATTACAGAAAATGGTCATCAATTAACGAATATGTTGTTAATTATCAATATGATGGCTTAGAAATAAAGCAAACCGTAATGCAAAAGTACCCTTACCTAAACGGGCCTGGATTCGTTGTAAAAAATACAGAATCATATTTTCACCATGGAATAACCTGGAATGATGTGGCAACTGGGCCTTTTTGTTGCAGATATGTTCCGAATGGCTTTATCTATGCCGACGCGGGTCCAATGTATTTTAGTGGTGATGATTTCTTTGCTATGGCCTACTTTAATTCAAACACCTTTCAGGTATTTGCAGATATTATTTGCCAAGGATTGCATTATAGCACAGGTCATATTCCGCAGATTCCATACAAAGAACCAATGCCTGAAGAAAAAGAAAAGATACGGAACCTTTCAAAAGAAAATTATATCAAATCAAAAGAAGAATGGGATTCTTTTGAATCCTCATGGGATTTTCAGACCCACCCTTTAACAGGAGAAAATAGTATAGGACAATTAATATCAGACAAATACCGCAAATGGGAAAATGAATGCCAACAGCGGTTTGTTACTCTTAAGGCCAATGAAGAAGAGCTCAACCGCATCTTCATTGACATTTACGGCTTACAAGATGAGCTGACCCCTGAAGTTGAGAATAAGGATGTCACCGTCCGTCTTGCAGATAAAGAGCGAGATATTAGGTCTCTAATCTCTTATCTTGTCGGAGTTGTTTTGGGCAGATATTCCATTGATGTGGATGGTCTCGCTTATGCCGGCGAAAATTGGGATGTTTCCAAATATCATACCTACCAGCCGGATGATGATGGTATTGTGCCAATTTATTCAGGCATTGGCATGGAAGACGGTCTGACTGCCTGTATCATTGAACTACTCAAGCAGATTTACGGCACGGATACCTATCGCCAGAACATTGATTTCATAGCAGAGGCTCTCGGTAAAAACAATAATGAATCCTCTGAAGAATCGTTGAATCGTTATCTCAACGAAGGCTTTTATGTGGATCATTTGAAGATATATCATAAGCGCCCGATTTACTGGATGTTCTCCAGTGGTAAGTACAGCGGCTTTAAGTGCCTAATTTACATGCACCGTTATAACGAGGATACCCTTGCCCAGATTAACGGGCGCTATTTCCTGCCGGAATCTACCCGTCTGAAGAACGACTTGGACGAGCTACTTGCCCGTATTGAAAGCTCCGAGGGTAGAGACAGAATCCATCTTGAAAAGGAACGTCAGAAGCTAGCGGCTTCCTATATCGAGGCGATTGAATACGGCCAGGTCCTTGATCACATGGCAAATAAGTATATTGCTATTGATCTAGATGATGGCGTAAAGGCGAACTATGACAAGTTCCAAGGTGTGGAATTGATAACCGATAATAGTATGAAGGTTAAGAAGGACCTGCTGGTCCCAATCAAGTGAGGTTAGCGTATGGCAAGTATAGATTACCAGGAGGCAAGAAAAGAAATCACTAAGATGTTCCATGCCAAAGACAGTAGCGGACGCAAGGTGATATTCTGGTACGACCCTCCGATGAATTTCAAAGAAGATATCCTTTCTGACAGCTTTGACTGCTGTCGTGTTCTTGTATGTGAAAAGAATGAGTTTTCAATTAAGAAAACCATCGAACACGATGAAATAGATACCAATTTTCTCATATACATCCCGCAGGACAAGCCTGTCGATACGGACAACTGGCTGTTGGATATTTTAGCATACAGCGAGGAGTATTATGCGGATACGGTTGCGCTGACTATGCGTAGGCTTGGCCTCACCAACACGGACCTTCGCAGGATTGTTAAACGTTATGCTAAATTCTTTGACAACGAAACCCGTAATAAGAAGCTGAATTCCTATGTGGAAGTCTGTGATCAGATGCGTGGTGATGAATTGAAAATGGCAATGATGTGTGTTCTGGTAAAGGCATCCTCACGATCTATTGAAAGCGTTATGACAGAACTGGTATTTGACATATCCTCCGGAACGAAATACGCTGACATCAAGAAGTTCGGTTTTGATGAATATCTGTGGGATGAGATCTCCCGTTATTACAATTACGAGGGTGACCAAAAGATGGAAGTCCTCATCCGCAAATTTCTCTTTACGGCTCTTCTGGAGCAGAATGCTGACTTCGGGGATCTTCCGTCCTTTTATCAGCAATATATCATCAGCGGTAATGGGAAGATGGATGCCAAGTTTTTCGTAGATAAGATTAAAACTGATAGGAGATATCCGGCATTGCAGATTGATATTGCCGGTGAGCTTAAAATTGAAGGATTACTAGTTTCCAGGGATATTGCCTGTGTACAAGAAGCGGATATCTTTGAATGCATTGATACACAGATTATTAAGACTATTGCAGAAAGCCTAAAAAACGGCAGTCTTGATTATGATACCTTTGACCGTGTTATTGCCAGCCGCATTAATTCGATATGGTATGAGGAACACAAAACGGAATACGAGCTTCTGGTGTCCACCATTGCTTTCCTTCGAATTTTGGAAGAATCGGTACCTAAGCAATTGCTATCTACTGATTATATCCGAGAATACACCAAGACCTATTATCGTGTGGATTATCATTACCGCCATATTTGCACATGCTACCGATGTATTGTGCATCCGATTAATGAATTTGATTGGCTTATGGAAAGGGTGGAGCTTGTATATCAGATTAAGTTTCTTGATGCACTCGGCAAAGAATATAGTGATTCTCTTGCCCGGCAGGGTGAATGGAGATTTGCCGGTATCCCGATGACGACTGACTTTTACCGTAGTGTTCAGCGGAATAATTACAAGAAGTGTATCGTGATTATATCCGATGGCCTTCGCTACGAAATTGCCCAAGAACTCTATGATAGGATTCAGGTTGATTCGATTCTCAAGGGCAGTATAGAAATCGGTTGTGCCATTTCGCCGATTCCTTCTGAGACACGTTACGGCATGGCCGCGCTTTTGCCACATAAGAGCATTTCCTATAGCAACGAAGCTGTGTTTACGGATGGACAGCCTACAAACGGAATTGTAGCGCGTGATGCTGTAATGAAAGCGAAACACAACAGTTATGCAGCTATTGGTTATGAAGAGATTTACTCCATGTCCAGACCGGAACTGCGTTCATATATGGCAGAGAAATCGCTTGTGTATATTTATCACAATGTCATCGATAATGCAGGAGAGCATAATGAAAGAAAAGTATTTGATATGGTTCCAACGGCTATCAATGAGATACTAATGCTGGTGAGAAAGCTATACAACAGCCTTCAAATCTCTAACTTCTACATCACAGCAGATCATGGATTCCTTTACAGAAGCAATAGAGTGGATGAGTCCCTCAAATACAGCAACGTGGTTTCCATGCATCCGACAGAGGCTTCCAAACGCTATGTGCTAACAGATGATAGTTCTTTTAAGATTCCATATACACTAGAATTTCCATTAGTTGCAGAGGATGGGCATTATAAGGTTGTAACTCCATATAGCTATGATCTCTTCAAGACCCAAGGCAGCGGTCTTCAATATATTCATGGCGGTGCTTCTTTACAGGAAACAGTAGTACCAATTATCTATATAGGTGAGCTCAGTTCCGCAAAGAATAAAGATGCCGTCACTCCGGTAGGAGTTCGACTCAAGAGCATAACACGTAAGATAACGAACCGTAGCTTTGCTCTTGAATTTGAGCAGTATGAAAAGGTTGAAGGCTTGAAACAGCCGATCAGCTGCGAAACTTATATTGTGGATGAAGACGGAAATAAGGTTTCCGGCACCTATCAGTTCATGGCAGCATCCACAAGTGATGATTCTGCTACCCGTGTTACGAGTGTACGTTTTACGCTAATGAATATACAGTTCGACCGAAGCAAGAGATATTTCCTTGTTCTGCGTGACACAACAAAGCTGGATGGGTATATCGAAAAAGAACAGTTTATTATAGACATTCTCGCCTTAAAGGTGTTATAAGGAGGTTTCAGTATGGATACTCTTGATAAAAAAGTATTTGAGCTTTTTTCGGGGCGAGTGGTTCCGAAGGGAGCCACAAAGAAAATTAAGGACAGTGCCAATGTTCCAACTTATGTGCTCGAATACCTGTTGGGCACATACTGTACCTCAGATGATGAAGAGGAAGTGGCTACTGGCATAGAACAGGTCAAACGTATTCTGGCAGACAACTATGTCCGTCCGGATGAGGCAGAGCAGATTAAAGCCAAGATCAAAGAAAACGGCAATTATACGGTCATCGACAAAATCAGCGTAAAACTAAACGAGCGCATTGATCAGTATGAAGCTGATTTCCTGTTTCTTGGCATTAAGGGAATCTATGTGCATCCAAAGTATATCCGGGATTATGATAAACTTCTCGCCGGTGGCATCTGGTGCATTGTTTATTTGACATATTTCTATAATGAAGACGAAAAGAAGCAGAGCCCGTTTATCATCAATGACATCACACCGATTCAGATGCCGAACCTGGATAAAAGTGAAATCCTTGATGTCAGAAGCCAGTTTGAAAAGGAAGAATGGATTGATTTTCTACTCCGTTCTATGGGCATGGAGCCGACTCAGTTTGAGTATCGCACTAAGTGGCACCTTTTGGCTCGTCTTGTTCCATTAGTTGAAAACAATGTGAATCTGTGTGAACTCGGTCCCCGTGGGACCGGTAAATCCCACATCTATAAGGAATTGTCACCGAACTCTATCCTGATTTCTGGCGGACAGACCACTGTTGCAAACCTGTTTTATAACATGGGTAAGCGGCAGGTAGGCCTTGTGGGTGTATGGGACTGCGTGGCTTTCGATGAAGTTGCTGGTATCAATTTCAAGGATAAAGAAGGCGTTCAGATAATGAAGGACTACATGGCATCAGGTTCTTTCGCAAGAGGAAAGGATGCTATTCAGGCTAACGCTTCTATGGTATTTGTCGGTAACATCAACCAGAGTGTGGACTATCTACTAAAAACATCACATCTATTTGAACCGTTCCCAGATGCCATGATTGACAGTGCCTTCTTTGACAGAATGCATTGTTATATTCCAGGTTGGGAGATTCCAAAGATGCGTCCGGAGTATTTCACGGACAACTATGGGTTCATTTCTGACTATATTGCCGAGTTTATGCGAGAGATGCGGAAAGTTCCAGAAACTGATGCATTCGATAAATGCTTTAAACTTGGCAGATGCCTAAATCAGCGTGATACGATTGCAGTCAGAAAGATGGTATCAGGTTTTACAAAGTTGCTTTACCCGGATGGAAAATACACAGAGGCTCAGATTGAAGAAATTCTAAAGTACGCCATTGAAGGTCGTAAAAGAGTCAAAGAGCAGTTGAAGAAAATTGGCGGTATGGAATTTTATGATGTCCAGTTCTCATACATTCGCCTTTCCAACATGGAAGAAATTTTTGTGCCGGTCCTTGAACAAGGTGGTGGGAAGCTTATTCCGGAAGGCATCGGAAAGCCGGGACATGTCTACACAGTTGCCAATGGCACGAACGGCATGATGGGACTCTTCAAATTTGAAACTACCATGACCCAAGGATCTGGAAGGTTTGATGTCACCGGTATGCAGAACGCAAAGGAAACGAAAGAATCAGTCAAAACCGCACAAAACTACTTCCGTGCCAATGCAAAACAGATCAGTGCTTCCATCTCAATTGATTCAAAGGACTATTTGATGCACATTCAGGATTGTCAGGGAGTTGGACTTGATAGCAATGTTTCACTCTCAACAATGACAGCATATTGCAGCTGTGCTCTCGATAGACCAGTTCAGCCTCAGATATGCATCCTAGGTTCTATGAGTATTGGGGGCACTATTAACAAAGTTGAGGAGCTTGCTTCCACGCTGCAGGTAGCCTTTGACGCCGGTGCAAAGCGAATTCTTATCCCAATGAGCAGCGCAGCCGATATTGCAACTGTTCCGGCAGATTTGTTTGCAAAATTCCAGATTTCCTTCTACAGCAGTCCGGAAGATGCTATTGTGAAAGCTCTAGGGATTGAGTGATTTGAGGATAATTATAGTAATGGAGAACAACCTAGTAAATGTTGTAAAGGGACATTTGCTAGGTTGTTTCTATTTTTGTATAAAGATATGTTTAATGCAGGAAATATTGGTTATATTGTGTCTTATAATATTAATGAGGAAGTAATCATAATGCGAGGAATAGAAGTATTAGAGCCTTATCCAAATGAGATTTTATATAGCTGGTTATCAAGAATGTTTTATTGGTATGGTTTTTGTAATAATCCTATATCTAATATTCGAGATTTTAATACCATTTTATTTGGAATAAACTCCCGATCCATTAATAATATATTAGTACCTCATAACTTACAAGATTTGATTAAAAGAATTAATTTAATTTATAGTGAGTATTTTAAAACTCCGGAATTGTTAATAAGGACTACAACAATAATGCCATTCTATTTTGCTTTTTTAACTACAAATGAACAAAGGAAAGTATTTGATAATTTGATTCATAACGGACCAATAAATATAAGCAAATCAATTTTGGGACTTAAAGATGTAAATTCTTTAACGCCTGAATATAAACTGAAGTTTTGCTACCAATGTTGGGTAGAAAATAAAAAATTATTCTTTGTCACAGAACATCAAATAAGACATAATTCTATATGCTACAAACATAACGCAAGATTGCAGTATGTTGTTATAAATAGTCGAAAATATTTAGAGTTTGATAATTCGCATATAGATCATTTTATTGATTCCCCATACTGTATAAGTGCATATGATGCCAATTTATCAATTTACATGAAAATAGCTTTATATGTACATGAAATTATATCTAATGGCTTTCGAGATGATATCATCAAAATAAAAGCTAAAATCCGAATAAAAATGTTAGATATGGGGTACATGAGTAACGACTTTAATAATATTAAGAAATTTGATGAATTTTGGTCATCTTATTCAAAATATAATATACTTAACATAGACAAGAGGGAATTAATTAATGCTTTATATACCACTTCAAATAATCCAGACCCAATATTGTACCTATCTTTGATAATTTTTATATATGGATCTTTGGATTTATATTATGAGCAAAAGATAGATGAACAAGATATTAGAATAATTAGTCAAAAGCTTTCAAAAGTAATATCTTTAACACAGCCTTTAAAACCTTATGGATTTTTATACTATAATAATTTAATTTGTAAAATATATAAAGGTCACTATTCTATTCTGAATAAATTAGAAAACAAACATTATGAGATTAAATGTAACTATTGTAACCATGAATGGATAGTACCACAATATTATATTAGTGGTGAGATGGTTCATTGCCCAAAATGTGAAAAAACAGGTAAAACTAAGAGAGGAAACTGAATAGGATTAAGATAATTAAGAATCAAACTTTCGGCTTGATTCTTTTTTGTATTCAAAAATATTTTTAATAATCGATAATTTAACTCATCCCCCACGTGATGAATAGGGGATAAAGGATATTGCAAAGACAAAGTTAAATTAATTTTAGTATGAATATAAATTTTTTTGCTGTATCTTGTGTATAGGTTGTGTACACTCTAAAAGGCACTAGTAATATGACAGAAAAGTATTTATAATAGGGTGGTTGTCATAAATTATGTTATGTAAATTAAGTAAGAAGGTGAAAAAATATATCAGAATATTGAAGTGTTGGAACCTTATGAAGAAGAAATTCTATTTAGTTGGATTATTAGGATGGCAGAGTGGTATGGGGTTAGAAGTTTATCAGTTAAAGCGATGAAGCCTTTTTTGAGTATACTTTTCGGTAATGAATGTAAACAGCTTCCAAGTTTTTATGTACCTGAGAATTTAGATTGTTTGATAGAAAATATAAATTTACCTAGATGTCAATATTTTAGTTCATATGATAATGTAGTTGAGAGTTTGACAGTATTTCCTTTTTATTCAAGGTTTATATCTAGTGATTCTAAATTAACTCTTTATGAAAGCTTCAAAAATAAAAGTTTGGCAAAACAAATAGAACATTTATTTAATATAAGACGAAGTGAGAATTATCATGAAAACGCACTTAATGTTAAATTTTGCTCAAGTTGTATAAGAGAAAAAAATGGTTTTTATCTAAACAGAGAACATCAAATACAAAATAATTATATCTGTTATAAACACAATGAAAGATTAAAATATATCGAATACAACAATAAAACCGGTAAAGGTTGGAATACTATTTGGAAAACCAAATCGTATAATTCACAATATTACATAGCAGAAGATGATCCCTTTTTAAAGATTAGGATTGAAGTAGCGTATGCTATACATAAAGTGTTCCAAAATAAACTAATTGATTCAAATATAGTTATAAAAAGTAAATTCAGAAAAAAACTAAAATTACTAGGGTATATTGATAAAAATCATAATTACTTTCTTAACATTGAAAACTTTTGGAATGATTTTTCATCATATAATTTTTTGTATATCAAGGACAAAGATTTATTTCGAATATTATTTTCAACAACAAGGGAAGTAAATCCGGTAGCTTATATAACGTTAATTTTATTTTTATTTGGAACATTAGATGAGTTTGTAAAATTTGATATTAATGACGATGAAATTGTAGATATCAATTATTTTAAAAATTCATATTCTCTTTTAGTGAAACCTAAACATGGTACTCGTGTTCTTGATGATTATAATTTTATTTTAAGGAAAAAACATTGTGATGAGTACGAAGCAGTTACTATTGAAGATAATGGTTATATTAGGGTTAAACATAAGAAGTGTGGTCACTCATGGCCGGTCTTTATAAACTACTTAAGAGATTTTAAGGAATGCCCATCATGTAAAAAAGAAAGGCGTTATCTGGAATGTAAAAACTTAATTGAGGAAAATAATTCAGAGTACGAATTTATTAATTTAGACTCCAATAATAGAAAAAATATAATAATTTTTCATAAGCAGTGTGGTAGAGAATTATCTATGCCAATAGATAGTATCAAGATGGGTAAAAAATGTTTTAATTGCACTATTACTAATAAATTTAAGCAAAAGGTATATGATCTGGTCGGTGATGAATATGTAGTCTTAAAATATGAAGGATCACAAAAGAAGGCATCTATCCTACATAATATATCAAGTTGTATGCAAACAATTGAACGTTTCACGTATAACTTTATTATGCTGCGTCAATGCCCGGTATGCGGTAAGAAGAAAAACTATATTGATAGTAGATACAAAAACGAAATGAATTAAAAATAAATTAAAGGCAGATATTAGTATAAATAAATAAAGGAGAGTTATTTGTATGCCTATTAGTGATATTGGTCGATTAAGACAAAAAAGAGGACAAATCAACTTGCAACACCCAGAGAAGTATCTTCCTTGGTTATTTACAAGAGATTGTCATAGAGGAGAAGGAACAAGGCATCTTCTTCCGGATATATATAATGAAAACAGAGTTTTACATTTAATGAGTGACCTAGAAAAACAGATTTATTATATGTTAAGAACACGGGACGAAATAGTTGAAATATTTGAACAGTATCCTTTGCTGCCGATATCTGCCACAGAGGAAATTTGTAATAGATATAATATTGTTCATCCGGCATATCCGCGAAATAATCATGTAGTTATGACAACGGATCTTTTATTAATTGTTAAAAGTAATAATAATGAAATGACTTATGTCGCATGCGCTGTAAAGCCTTCCTCTAAGTTTAGAAGAGAAAGAGTTAAGGAAAAATTATTTGTTGAAGAGATGTATTGGAAAGATCGAAATATTAAGTTTGGAGTAATGACAGAATTAGATGTTGATAAACAATATGTTAAAAACGTAATATTGTGTAAAAAAGGGTTTAAGGGTGTTGGTAATAGAAGTGCGTATGATTGCATAAAATTCCTAATAGTTAACCATATTATTAAAGTTAATATGAAAAAGAAGATAGATTTGGACAAGGTTATTTATGATATAAAAAGGGGTGCGCTGCTAATTGATCAGAAATTACTTAATGAGAAACGACCAATTAATGATCAGTGGGGAGAAGTGGTTGATATTTCAGAAATCAGAAATATTCTCGCTAATTATCAAGTTAAATACTGAAAAATTAATTGTTGAGAGAGTTAGAACGGATAAACTGCAAAATCAAATATTAAGCGGTGAAATCAAAATTTTGAATGAAATAGAAGATAGTGAAGGATTTATTGATTACAATCATATATCGGGAAATTCTTTGGTGAAATATAAAATAAAAGTAGATATGATAACGGAGATTTTAAAGATACATGTTGCTTGGGAGTGGTTACTTAATCCGCGCGAAGTTGCTGAAACACTCTATGCGGTAGCAACAAAATTTAGTGTAAGCACTCAAACGATAAGACGCCTTTTGCGTAATTATAATCAAAATGGGTTAAGAATGATTAAGTTGGCTCCTAAATATAATAAGTGTGGTGGAAAGGGGAAAATACGTAAGTTTTCTAGTAAAGTTGTTAACGGTGAGAAAAAATGCTATAAGTTGCGCGATGATGAAATGGTCAAAGTATTTAATGAAATGACCTTGCGGTATATTGCAGCTAAAGGAAACGTGTCATATAAGCATTTGTATTATGAAATGATTGACGAGTTTTACTCTGACGAAATTATTATGTATGGAGAGAGAAAAAAGATAGCCTATCCAGCTGCTTTGAGACCATCTAAAAAGCGATTAATCTACTGGTTAAATAAAAATATAGATAAAGCACAATTACTTTCGATAAAGGTTGGACCAAAAGAAGCAAAGAACAATAACAGAGCATTGTTTGGGGACACAATATCCTATTTAGATGTCAGGGCTATAGGCTCTAGGTATGAAATGGACGAAATGGAGACCGATATATATTTAGTTAATCGCGCAGATCGCAATGATGTTATTGGAAGAGCAATTGTGTACTTCATAATAGATGTTTTTTCACGAGCGATAGTAGCTTGTGGAATTGGTCTCGATAATAATTCGTGGAGCGGTGCAGAAATTGCCCTATTAAATCTAGTAGAAAATAAAAGAGAGTTTTGCAAGTGTTATGATAAATCAATCACAGACGATCAATGGCCAATGGAGGGTGCCATACCCAGCTCCTTAATTGTAGATAATGGAGCAGAATATCTTTCTGACAATTTTGCGAATTTGGCATATGATCTCGGTATCGAGGTGAGCTTTGTGCCAACAAGGATGGGCAGTTTAAAACCGAATGTTGAACAAAAGTTTAAGCAGATGAACTTGGAATTGTTAGAAGTTTTACCGGGACGAATATACAAAGAAGCATATGGACAACCACATATTAAAGGAGCCCGACTTGATATATATCAATATAGTCAATGTGTAATTGAATTCATATTGAATTATAATCAAAATCCAATGGATGACTACCCAGATGATATTAAGATGTATTCCAGCCATTTTTTATTATCGCCAATTAATATATGGAATCATAGTATTCGTTATAATAATGAACTGAAGTTTGTAAGTGATATAAATTATTTTAAATTTAGTTTGTTAAAAAGAGCAGAGGCTAAAATCACGAGGAACGGAATTGAATTAGGTAATAGAACTTATTTATGTATTGACTTAGAATGGCTCGATAAACAAGCTATAATCGCGTCTGAAGAAGGTTCCAAGAATAATAAACTGAAAGTACGTTATGATATGAGGAATGAAGACATTATTTATTTTAATCATAATGTAACATATGCTGCGGCATATCTAAACACATCACAAGTTATTTCACAGATTTCATATCTTCTACCCTATCAAGTAGGAGAGAAAACAATGAATGAGAAGTATGCTCATTTATCCGGACCGGAAATAGAACAAATAGATAATAGAAAAAAGGAACAAAAGATTGAGAACAGAGAAATACGGCTAAGCAATAATATCAATACAATAAATAATGTAAAAAAAATAGTTCAAAATGCGGAAATGCTTCATAGTGGTATAAATAGTAAGAAGAATATTAGGGAGAACCGAATTATTGAAAAGAAAAAACTTCATAAAGAAAAATTTATTAGTCTTGATATAATTGATACAGGATCGATGAATGTTCTAGAAGTTGAGATTCAACCTGAAATTAAAAACAATTTTGAAAGTACTATTGATCCTACAAAAATGACAAGACTCGAAAAATTAAAGTGGATGGAAAAAAATAGAGCATAATAATGAGGAAAGAATGTGAAAGAATATACTGATAGTTTTGAAAAAACGCAATATGAGGATTTAGCGGTTAAATTTAATTGCATTAAAAGTGTAGAGGCAAGATATATTCATCAGGCGGAACCTAATGATATAGGGAATGACCTCATAGAAGCTTTAATACCATTAAGAAGTGAACAAGAAAGCATAGATGAATTTGAAAAAAGACCATATATTTCACCTCATGAACGGAAATGGTCACCTTTGGTTAGATCGCAGGCTGTTTTCAGGCTCGATGATTATAGGATAGGACGTGACTATACACACTTAATTAACCAGGAAATAGATATTGCATTAAAAAGATGTTATCGTGCCCGCACTAAATTTAATTTAGCTAAAATTGAAATGATTAATGAGAGTAATATAATTGTAAGGGATTGTGAATATAGAAAAGTCGAAGACAAGAAGACTGTCGGTTTTTCGATAATTGGGATATCTGGTGGTGGTAAGTCAACAGCACTTTCTGCATCACTTTATCGTTATCCACAAGTTATTTGTCATACTGCTGAAAATAGTAGGTGTATTCAGATTGTATATATTAAAGTTGAATGTCCTCCTGATGGAAGTTTAAAAAGTTTCTATAATTCTTGTTTAACTGCAATGGAAGATGCCACGGGAATTGCTATTCCACAGGCTAATAGAAGTGGAATGACAGTTGCTGATTTAGAGAGACTTTTTAAAGTAATTGCGTTACGGTGGAACCTTGGTGTGATTGTTATTGAAGAAATACAACAAATCAGTAGTAAGCGTATAAGTACTTTGCAACAATTTTTAACGTTAACAAATGATCTAAAAATCCCTCTTGTATTTGTAGGAACATATAAAGTTTTAAAAAATATCTCGGACTCGGGTTTACGATTAGCTAGACGTTTGGGGGATATAATACCAGTTCAAAGATTTGAAAAAGATATATTATGGGATGATATGCTAGAAGAGTTGTGGAATTATCAATGGCTAAAAGAATATATTCCGTTAACGCAAGAACTAAATGAGGCTTTCTATATTGAAACAGCTGGGATTATAGATCGAGTTATAGCATTATTTGAAGCAGTTCAACTTGCTGCTATATTATTAGGTGAAGAAACTACCGAATATATAACTCCAGATTTTATTAGAAAGACATCAGAAAGATATTTTTACACTACACGAGATACCTTAGTAAAATTAAGTACAGGAAAAATCAAGGATATCATCAAAATCGATGATATATTTGATAAAAGGATTGATAAACAGGCATTGATAGATTTACAAAGCGAATTGAGGAAAAAACATACTACAGATATCATAACGGACAAGGTACGAAAAACAGAGAAATATAGCCAAGATCAATTATGTAATAATATCATAACCAATATTTGTACAATAATGGGGGATAAGTTTACATTGCAAGACATTGAAAAGGTATTAAATTATTTACAGAAGAAATATAAAAAAGCTTTTTCCACTATTGAAGAAACCAAAATAAATGCAGAGACAATCGAATTATTATTAAATCCTGATAGGATGATAGCGAAGAAACAAAGAAATAAGACAATATTAGATGATTATAATCCGCCAAGTTTAGGTGAACTTCTAAACACATGATAAACCGGGGGTAGCGTCATAGCTAGATCCCCCGACTTGTTAGAATTTCTGGAATTTATATATAGTAATTGCCCACGAAAAGATAGTGTAAATAATTTGCTGGGTAATAGGCGAACTATTTAATATATTTGGATAAACTATTAATGGCTTTCTTCTCTATGGGTTGGTTTTTCTGCTGTTATCACTTTTGATGTAATATGTTTAGACAATTCCATTACCCCCAAATAATTTATATAAATCATCAATATTTTCTTCCTCCAATATTATTGGAGCTGCACCTTTTGGAACATCCGTAGATATCTGCGCAAATCCAGAAAAAATGTCACGATATTGTTGCTTTATTTAAAATAATTAACGTTGGCTGATTACTATATCCATCAAATATTAAAGCAAGTGGCACATATCTTTGAGTTTCTTTATATCTATAATATGCGCTTTAAGTTGCCTTTTCTCTATCTAATTCAACTGAAATCAAATATACTTCATAGCCTGTTTTTGTTAATATTCTGCAAAAATCTTTGGAATAACAATATTATAATTTCTTTCTACACAATATCCCAAAAGATTACCATCCTCTAAATCAAAAATCAATGCAGAGGACTCATCATGAACTAATGAAGCTGAACCTATTTGATTTGTATATTCAGGCAATTTTCTTTTTGCATAATCTGAATCCTAGATATAAGCCCCAAATAAATCTGCAACTTTACTGGCTATATCTGATTTCCCTGCAGCTGTTGGGCCAATAATATAAAATGCTCTTTTCACGGCTTTTATATCAGCTAAAGGTGCTGCTCTACACAAGCCTAAGACTATATTATCGTCATTTTCTAATCATTTTTGATTCTCAAGCTCTTCTAAAATTGATTCCCTCAATTTTACTCTGACTGGATCGTCTCTATACTCGAAATCTCTATTATCTCTATGAGTAAGCGTTGGTACATATTCATATCCTCTAATATTTCGTTCTGCAGCTGCTATACTGTTAATCGCTTTTCGTTTTTCTATTGTTTTACGTATTTTAATACACCCTCTACAAAATAACCAACTTCTATATCTGTATCTAATACTCTACAATACAGTTCCAAGAAATGTAATCCCCCTCTATGAAATTATAATACCATATAAAAAATAGATAAAACCCTATTTTATATATGGCAAGATTTTATTGTTATGAAATCATTAAAAATGTCATTTTTATCGTTTACTACTTTTGTATTTAGATTATTATTTTCTTTCTTTGTTGACAAGTTGAATAATGCCGAAATATGGTATAAAATTTTATGAGAATAGCAGTTATTGAGATTGTAATTTTGTAATATATTTTGCCGTCAAAATTCGGGGGGGGGGAATACAATATCTATAATAAGATGTGTAAGGAGGAAAAATCGATGGAAAATATAAGTATATTTTATACAAAACTCAAGTTATTAAATCTTGATGTATATGATGAGGTATTTAAAAATTTATATAGAGTCATCTGATAAATTAATATTTGAAATAAAACCTATACTTTTTATGTGTACGTTGGAGTAGAGAGAAGCTATTAAAAAATGTAAACCCAAGTAAATGATGAATGGATTGAATCAAAGAACGGAGAAGAAGGTTAACAAATTCCGGTTTGATTGATATTAAAATTGGATATTTTTAAAAATTAGTTGACAATAAAAAAATCTGCAGTATTATTTAATTAAACAAAAAGATTCGAACCGCGAGTTTGATAGATGTTCAAATTCGTTAGATGGGTGAAGGATGGTTTTGATTACTATATTAATTGTGTCTTAATGATGTGGCCGTTTTGCGGCAGGCTGCTTGTTGGATTTATTTTGATATACAAAACTCTCAGATCCCTGGGAGTTTTTTTGTTGCTATAAATATATTTCGAAAGGAGCATATAAGAATGCAAACAATTAATTTTGAAGGGATTATGAGAAGAAACGTAGGTAAAGGAGAACCAATAGGAAAGATTGGTGCTACAGGTTCAGGTAAGACAACACTGGATGAGGTATTGGCTTTATCTACACAAACACAAGAACTTTTGCAGATTAGAGAAGCCGAAGGAAAGGGCAGTTTGATTACAACCGAAGTAATAGCAACAGATGATAAAGCGGTTCCAGAAGATGGATTAATTACATATGGTGAGATGAAAAGAAAAGTGGGTGCAGATGTAACTGATGACAATGATTTATTTGGTAGTATTATGTACTCAGCAGCAAAGGAACTTGATGGTCCGGAAGAAAAATATGTATCAAAGATTAGTGAGACATTAGATTATTACTTAAATCATCCTGCAAATGATTCATTAGCTTACCAGATTAAGGGAATGAGCGAGGATATTAAGAAACAACTGAAAGACTTACTTTGCAGTTTTGATAAGCCAGTAATTGAAAAGATTTATAATGAAATGATTGCTAAAAATCCAAAGAAAGGTCAAAAGGGAAAGCAGATTTTTATCGACCTTATGAGTGCAGAGGTAAGAAACCAAGCCGTAATTGCTAAGCTTTGGGATTTAGTGGTTGATATTGTAAATTCAGATGTTGAAGGATTTAAAAATGATCTACTTGAAAAGGGAGAAGGAGCTTATATCAATGATGATGGCCAGAATATTAAATTTATGGTTTATATCACTACATCCGAATATGACGAAAAATTCAGAAACTTTATATTAAAGAGTGAATACGGTTCAAAGGAATATTTATTCGAAAACCTTACACTTGTATTTAGAGGGCGAGAGGATTTATTTGAAAACGAGTTTAAGGATTTAACAGCTGTTGGTGAAATTGATGGTGAAGCAATCCACGTAATTCGTTTAATTGATACCCAAGGAATTTTGCATCCATTGGGTGCTACAGTGGATAGTGAAGTGGATAGACTTATTGATATTCTTTCCGTATATCACTGTAATCATGTAATATTGGTTTCAAATTCTTATATCAATAACACACAGAAAGACTCAAATTCTGTAATAGAAAAACTATTACAGAACTGCAAAACAGAGCTAAATATACATGTACTCTATACGCATTTTGACCAAAGATTGAGCATGGCAAATATTCATAGTGCAAGCACCAGTAAATTTGCAAGAAGAAATTCTTCTGTTGACTGGCTCTCTATTTATGAAAAGACTGTTAAGGAACAGGATGAGCAAATTGAACTTTTTAAAGAATATTTAAAGTTAAATGATGGCAGAAAGAAACCAGTATTTAAGAGTGTAAATCGTGCTGGACTGTATTCAGATATAGAAAAGCTTGATGATCTGTTAGAACAAAGTGGAGTTACATATGACTGTGCTACCGATAATATTTTAATGTATATTTTTTCTGAATTAAGGTTAGATGGAGAAAAGATAAAGGTGTCATATCGTGATGATGCTTATTTTGAAGACTTATTTAGTTCAAATGCTATAATTAATGTTGATGCATTATTCACTAATCTTGTTGCATGTAAAGGTAAGAAATTATATGCTTCAACAGTTCGTGCCTGTAATAATCACTGGATAAACTATGGCGATTTACACAGATCAGTTGTAAATGAGGATAATTCTTATGGCTACCTGAATATCAAGACGGAGTTTGTTCGTGAGATACGTAATATTCCTAGAAATGTAATTCAGAATGTTAATATCAGTTCATTACAGGGAATTGTATTGGATGCTAATGATGTTGGTAAGTTTCTTGATTTGATAAACGGTGCTTTTAAAGACAGTCTGGGTCGTTATTTGGCGCGTGTTATTGGTCAGGATTCATACGTACAAGGATTCTGCTTTAATAATAAAATTTATAAAACACAATATGATAGATTCGCACAGATGCTAAACTATGTTCAGACATACTACTTTACAGCCAGCAGGGTAAAGGTTAGCAATAATCTTGCGGATGCTATGAATCAAGCAGTGGCTAAGTGTATTTTAGAGGTAATAAGTACAAAGTGTGTAGTGGTTTATTAGTTTGATTATTGGATTTGATAAGGCAGAAATTCGTATCATAATTTCTGCCTTTTATAAAAAAATTAATCAATGAATTTATTAAAATGAACTTAAAGGAAATTCGAATTTGAAGTGAATTCTAAACTTCCATTATATCTATTATGCATATTAATATTTTATCGTTATGAACATGCGTGCTTTATATTTACAAACTTTAATGTCATTTTTACAAACTTTAATGTCCCTTAACAATACTTACACCTAAATCTTCGAATTCCTCCTCTTTACCACAAACATTAGTTCTGTTATAATTGGTTTAAAGGAGAATGGAGTATGGGCAACTTAATTTTTCATATTGATGTTAATTCAGCTTTTCTAAGTTGGGAAGCTGTTTATCGCCTTCAGATTTTGGGAGAAAAGGAAGATTTGCGCGAGATACCTTCCGCAGTGGGAGGAGATGCAAAGAAGAGACATGGTATTATTCTTGCCAAGTCTCCTTCAGCGAAACAGTATGGGGTAAGAACCGGAGATAGTATCAGCAATGCACTAAAACTATGTCCGGAGCTTGTTTTGGTACCACCTCGCCATGATTTGTATGAGATTAATTCAAGGGCATTTGTAGAGATACTTAAGGAGTTTTCACCATGTGTGGAACAGTGTTCCATTGATGAAGCCTATTGTGATATGAGTGGTACCTTAGGGCTATACGGTTCTGCGATAGAGGCAGCAAATCTAATTAAAGATAAGATCTATCAGAAGCTGGGATTTACCGTAAATGTCGGTATTTCCTCTAATAAAGTACTGGCAAAGATGGCTTCTGATTTTAAAAAACCCAATCTGGTGCATACGCTGTTTCCGGATGAAATTGAGCGAAAACTTTGGAAGCTCCCCGTGGAGGAATTATTTTATGTTGGAAGAGCTACGAAGAAAAAGTTAAATGAGCTGGGAATTCGTACCATTGGAGAGCTGGCAAAGACGGATCTTAATATTCTTCGATCTCATTTTAAAAAGTACGCTGATGTAATTCATTCTTTTGCAAATGGTATTGATATCTCTATGGTATCCGAGGAAAGTTCACCGAATAAGGGCTATGGCAATTCAACCACCACTTCCTTCGATGTGGACAAAGAAGATGCTGCGAAAATGGTATTATTGTCTTTGTGTGAGAAGACGGCAGCCAGATTAAGAGCAGATGCAGTAAAGGCTACAGTGGTAGCCGTAGAGCTTGTAAACTTTGAGTTTCACCGGACTACTCATCAGCTGACTCTGCTAAGTGCAACCAATACCACCAATGAAATTCATAGGGCATCCTGCCGTTTGTTCGATGAATTGTGGGATGGAACACCAATTCGTAAATTAGGAGTTCATACTAGTAAGGTTGTATGTAATGAGAGCAGCAGCCAGTTGAATTTGTTTGATATGAATCGCAATGAAAAGCTTTCAAGGCTTGATACAGCCGTGGATGAGGTGCGGGAGCGATTTGGCAAAAATGCGATTTTTAGAGCCAGTTTCTTAAATAATTCAGTCCCACCTGCTTCTAAAGTTAGTGAACCAAAGTAGATCTTCTGTGCATAAATTTCTGCTATGAAGCTATAAGGTTGATTTGTTACATCAAATCAGAAGGAGTGAACGGAGTTTCTTGCTATTATGTGGATAAATGAATATAATAGACATAATGGTTAAGTAGTATATATGATCAGAGCGTCAAAAGCAAATCTAGTCTATAAATGAAGAATAAGCCCATACTTATATCCATCTGGACTTACCTTACCGTTCTATGAATTACCTGAAAAGAAGGCAATTCATAGATGCCGGTCTCGCCACCTAGATATAGATACAGCCATATTCCTTCCTTTCAGTTTAGGAAGGCTTTTGACATTCTGGTCACATTAAAAAACAATCACGATAATGACAAGAACGATTCTGGGAGAATAACAATGAGCAAATCTAAATCTAGTGCGGTAAATATAAATATGGATGAAGTGATGAATCAGCTTTTTGAAGGTGATTGTTTAGAATATATGAATAGAATACCGGACGGCAGCGTGGACATGATTTTATGTGATTTGCCTTATGGAATGACACAAAATGAATGGGATTCCTATATCCCCTTAGATAGATTATGGAACCAATACAACCGTATTATTAAAACCAATGGAGCAATTGTCTTAACCTCCAATGGGATATTTACAGCGAAATTAATTCTAAGTCAACCAAATATATATAAATATAAATGGGTTTGGGAGAAATCAAAACCTACAAACTTTTTGAATGCGAAAAAACAACCCTTAAGAAAGCATGAAGATGTGTGTGTGTTCTATAAAAAGCAACCTACCTATCACCCGCAAATGACTGAGGGAAAACCATATGATAAGGGGATTAGAAAGAATCAGTTGAGTGGAAACTATGGAGATTTTGAACCGGTACATGTTGCGAGTGAAGGGGAGAGATATCCTACAGATATCATCTATGTTAAAACCGCAGAATCAGAAGGTGTGGTTTTACATCCCACACAAAAACCCATTGAACTGGGAAGATATATGATTAGAACCTATACTAATCCAGGAGATGTTATTCTTGATAATACTTTTGGAAGTGGTTCGTTCCTGGTGGCAGCATTAATGGAGGGAAGAAACTT
>JASGEU010000132.1:0-18076 GCA_047606065.1 Mobilitalea sp. | reverse complement strand
TAATACCAACTGCAATCAATGCAGGAGCTGTTGCTGCCATAGGTACAATGCCTACAATTGGAGCTGCAAAGATACTAAGCAAGAAACAGATTGCTGTAACAACAGCTGTTAAACCTGTACGTCCGCCTGCTTCAATACCAGCTGCACTTTCCACGTAAGTAGTAGTATTAGAGGTACCAAATACTGCGCCTACGCTGGTAGCGATAGAATCTGCAAATAATGCCTTGTCCATTTTGGACTTAAAGCCGGAACCAGATTCCAAAGCCTTCTCATCGTTTGCATCAAAGATACCGGATCTTCTGCCAGTTCCAATGAAGGTACCAATGGTATCAAAGGTATCTGATAAGCTGAAAGCAAAGATAGTCATAAGAATCAAAGGAATTTTAGCAGGATCATCAAAGAAGGATAATAGACCTTCTTTACCAAATGCAGCACCAAACGTTGTTCCTAATGCTGTAAAGGACTCTGATAAACCTGTTGTTGCTCCGATGTTTGATAAATCAACAACACCCATAGGAATACCAATAATGGTAGTAACTACAATACTGATAAAGATAGAACCCTTAACTTTTTTAACCAATAAAATAAAAGTAATAACAATACCGATAAGCGCTAATAATACAGATGCCTCATTTAGCTTAACAAGTGCTGGAACTGCACTGCTATTCGCAATTACTGTACCACTATCTAATAATGCATACTTGCCAGGATCAGAAGTAAAGCTTAATAAACCTGCATCTTTAATACCAATGTATGCAATGAATACACCAATACCACCGCCGATTGCATGCTGCAGGCTTGTTGGTATTGCTTTGATAATCAGCTTACGAAGCTTAGTTACTGTAATAATAATATTAATAACACCGCAAAGGAAAACCATTGCTAATGCCTGCTTCCAAGAGAAACCTAAAGCATATACTACGGTATAAACGAAAAACGCATTTAAGCCCATACCAGGTGCTTGCGCATATGGAACATTTGCAAAAAGACCCATTACCAAGGTACCAATTACTGCTGCGATAATCGTAGCCAAAAATACTGCACCATAAGGTATTAATTCATACACAACCTGTCCACTTGCATCTAAGGCACGTTGTGACAACATCTGTGGATTAACAAAGATAATGTAAGCCATAGCAAAGAAAGTTGTCAAACCAGCAATGACCTCAGTAGAAACAGTCGTTCCATGTTCCTTGAGTTTAAAAAACTTTTCCATAAAAACTCTCCTTTGAATTATTTTTATAAAAAGAGTAATCTTTAGATCCCCTTATTATACATTTCCCACCGTTATACATTTTTATTTAAACAGCAGCAATAACTCGAAGCAATAATTTATGGTATTCTGTAAAACTCAAAGGTAACTTTGATTAACCTGATATCTAACTTTATGCAATGTAATCCGTTCCAATTATGGTTTCAAAATAACGTTCCTTTGTGATTTACTTGACCTTTATCGTTCTTGTTAATTGCTATCACTTATTTTTGACATTATGTAGGAGGCTTACCTTTAATCCACCTCGATTAAGGTTAGCCTCCTAACATTCTCAACAATTGAAATAATATCAAGTTAATTAAAAAATATCAAGTAGAAATCACGAAATTCTACAAATAATGATTATATATTGCATAATTATTCTTCTGTCTGCTCTTCCTTCGAATTTTCTTCTATTACTTTTTGCTGTACGTCAGAAGGTGCCTGCTCATATCTTGCAAATTCATAAGAGAAATCGCCGCTGCCGCCTGTCATGGAACGAAGGTCAGTAGAATAACCATATAATTCAGAAATTGGTATATCAGCGATGATTTCCTGCTTACCGCCTGAAATCGGATTCATACCAAGTACACGTCCGCGACGTTTGTTCAGGTCACCCATGATATCACCGGTAAAACGATCCGGAACAACAACCTTTAATGAGGAGATTGGCTCTAAAAGAACAGGGGAAGCGTCCATAAAACCTTGCTTGAAGGCTTGAATGGTAGCCATTTTAAATGCCATTTCGGAAGAGTCAACCGGATGATAGGAACCATCCACCAGGGTTGCCTTTAAACCTACAACCGGATATCCGGCAACCGGTCCCTTAACAACACATTCTGTAATACCTTTTTCAACTGCTGGGAAGTAGTTTCTTGGAACAGATCCACCAAAAATTTTCTCTTCAAATACATATGGCTTTTCCATATCACCGGAAGGTTCAAATTCAATATGAACATCACCGTACTGACCATGACCACCGGATTGCTTCTTATATTTGCCCTGAACTCTTACTTTCTTACGAAGAGTCTCACGGAAGGGAACTCTGGGCTTCATCATTTCAATGTCGACTTTATATCTATTTAATAGTTTACTTACAACCACATCTAATTGCTGATCACCGATACAGTATAATAAGGTTTGTCTGTTTTCCTTATCATTGACCATTTTTAAGGTTAAATCCTCATCCATGAGTTTTCCGAGTGCTTGTGATACTTTATCATCATCACCCTTATTCTTCGTCTTAAAACGCTGATAAGTATAAGGTGTGGATACTTCAATTCCATCATAAACCACAGGAACTGCCTTTGTTGCCAGAGTATCTCCGGTATTGGTATCACTTAATTTACCAAGTGCTCCGATATCACCCGCATGCAATTCTTCTACTTCTAACTGTTCCTTACCTCTTAGAACGTAAAGTCGGTTTACTTTTTCTTCTGTTTCTTTATTCGAATTAAAAATGGTAGAATCGGATCGAATAACGCCGGAACATACCTTAAATAACGAGAATTTACCGATAAACGGATCTGCAATTGTCTTAAATACTCTTGCAGTGAATGGTTTTGAATCTTCGCACTTCGTTGTGAAGTCTTCTCCAGTCTTTGTATTCTTACCCACGAAACTATTCTTGGTTGGATCCGGGAAATACTTCTCTATTGCCTGTAAAAGCATTGTGGTTCCCTGCGCATAAACACCGGAACCCATAAGAACCGGAACAACAGTACCATCTATAACATTATTTCTAAGTGCCATAGAGATTTCTTCCTGCGTAAACTCTTCACCTGAGAAATACTTGTCCATTAATTCCTCACTGGTTTCAGCTACTGCATCGAGTAATACCTCTCGGAACTTCGAAAGGTTTTCCTGGCTATAGTCTGGAATATCACACTCTACGTAATTACTTGCTGTTGTAAATCTTCTTCCAGCCATTTTTACTACATTAACAAATCCTACAAACTTCTCATTCTCTCTGATCGGAATATGAAACGGTGCTATCTTCTTACCATACAGTTCTGTTAATCTTTCCACAACTTCACGATAACTTGCATTGTCGTCATCCATATCTGTTACAAAGAATATTCTCGGTAAATGAAACTTTTCACAGAACTCCCAAGCTTTCATTGTACCAACTTCAACTCCAGCCTTAGCTGAAACCACGATAACAGCTGCATCCGCTGCTATTAACGCTTCTTCAATTTCTCCAACAAAGTCAAAATAACCCGGTGTATCCAGTAAATTAATCTTTGTGTCTTCAAAAATAACGGGCACTACTGTTGTACTGATAGAGAACAATCTCTTCTGTTCTTCCTTGTCGTAATCACTGATTGTATTTCCCTCTTCCACTTTACCTTGACGCTTGAGTATTCCAGTTGTATACGCTATGGCTTCGACTAAAGTAGTCTTGCCACAGCCACCGTGGCCTAACAGAACAACGTTGCGAATCTTCTCTGAAGTATAAACATTCATAATATTTTCCTCCATTACGCTATAAGTAGTAAGTAGTTGGATAATACGAAACCAGGAAATAAACTGATTATTTCCTGTAATCACCCATAGATACCTCTTAGTATATTTTACTAGAGTTTTTGGTCTTTTACAATAGTTTTATGTAAATATGAACATAGTTTACCCATTTTTACACTATTGCACCAGCAAATTAACAGTTTCGACATAAATCTTCAGAATATTCCTGGTTTCTTTTTCACTTTAAACCGTAACGCTTTACAGTATTGTAGTATTGACACCACAATCTGAAAAGAGTATAATGGCAAAACAAGTAAACACCCAACTAAGTACTCAATTCATGTTATGAAAGGAATATAAATCATATGATCATTGTAATGAAACCCAATGCAAAAAAATCTTCCATCGAACATATTAAAAGTGTTATCGAAGGAAAAGGTCTTGATGCACACATTTCCGCAGGTAAAGAAGTTACCATTATCGGTGTTGTCGGTGACAAGTCCAGGCTGCAGGATCAAAATCTTGAAATTTTTGAGGATGTAGACAAAATAGTATCTGTTACAGAGAGCTATAAGCTTGCCAATAAGAAATTTCATCCCGAACCTTCTATTATAAAAGTCGGAAATGTTACCATCGGCGGTGACACTCTGGTTATTATGTCCGGTCCCTGCGCAGTGGAAAGCAAGGAACAACTTTTAACTACGGCACATGCAATCAAAAAAGCTGGTGCCCATATTCTCCGTGGCGGTGCATATAAACCAAGAACTTCCCCTTATGCTTTCCAAGGTTTAGAGGAAGAAGGCTTACAATATATGAAGGAAGCCAGAGAAGAAACCGGTCTTCCTGTCATCTGTGAGGTTACCAGTTTGAATGCCATTGAAGCTGCTGTAAAATATGTGGATATGCTTCAAATAGGTGCACGTAATATGCAGAACTTTTACCTATTAAAAGAAGCTGGCAAGTCTGGTCTTCCCGTATTACTAAAACGCGGTTTATCTGCAACCATTGATGAATGGTTAAATGCTTCGGAATATATTATTGCAGAGGGTAATCCCAATGTAGTATTATGTGAACGTGGTATTCGTACTTTTGAAACCGCCACCAGAAATACTTTGGACATTAGTGCAGTTCCCGTTATTAAGGAAAAGAGCCATCTTCCGATTATCGTAGATCCAAGCCATGCGACAGGGGTCAGAGCATATGTAAAGCCTCTTTCCATGAGTGCGGTTGCGGTAGGTGCAGATGGTTTAATGATAGAGACTCATCCAAACCCTTCCATCGCACTTTCCGATGGTCCACAATCCTTAACTTTCCCTCAATTTGAAGAGTTGACAAAGGATTTGAAAGCTCTCACAGCATTTATGGGTAAAAAGCTGTAATTTGCCAATCTAATTAAACTTAAGAATTTAAATAAATTATACTATGAATACTATTTAAAATAACTGGATTTAATCTTAGAATAGAAACAGGATATACAAGTGCAAGATTTTATTAATCTTGCATTTTGCGTAGATAACCTGCGCAGGAATGGAGGCAAACATGAAGGATATTGAATGTGATTTTAGTAACGGCTTGAAAATAGGTTTTATCGGGTTTGGCTTAATCGGGGGCTCTATTGCAAAAGCATTGAAAAAAATAAATGAGGACTATTATTTATTTGCCTACGATTACCATAAGGATAAACCCAGCAGCGATTTACAGGCTGCTCTTTCAGACCGTGTATTAAATTCCATTGTTTCTTCTTTTGATGAGGAATTTCCATCCTGTGATTTATTATTTCTATGCGCTCCCGTTTTAAGGAATATAGAATATTTAACAAAGCTTAAACCTATTCTGCCTTCCACCTGTATCCTAACGGATGTGGGCAGTGTAAAGGGGAATATCCATGAGGCAATTAAAGAATTAGGTTTATGCGATCAATTTATCGGCGGACATCCAATGACCGGTTCGGAGAAAACCGGATATCTTAATTCGTACGCCCTGCTGCTTGAGAATTCCTATTATATCCTGACTCCAACGGAGGAAGTACCACGTAAACATGTTGATTTTTTATATCATTTAGTTGAGCAAATGGGTTCTATCCCAATTATTTTGGATGCTAAGGAGCATGACAGAATTACTGCTGCCATCAGCCATGTACCTCATATCATTGCAGCACAATTGGTTAATCTGGTTCGAACCTCTGACGATCAGGCAGAAAAAATGCGTGCCCTCGCAGCGGGAGGTTTTAAAGATATTACGCGTATTGCCTCCTCTTCTCCTATCATGTGGCAAAATATTTGCCTGACCAACGCTTCTGACATCAAACAATTATTAGATCAATACATAGATTCCTTAGTCGCAGCGTCAAAAGCACTTGATCAAATGGATAGTGATTATCTGTATGATATGTTTGATACCGCAGGCGAATATCGCAGTGCGATTCCGAACAAATCCATTGGCTTAATGACGAAAATGTTTGAAATATATCTGGATATTATGGACGAAGCCGGTGCCATTGCTACAATTGCGACTCTTCTGGCAAGCAATCAAATCAGCATCAAAAACATTGGTATTATTCATAATCGTGAATTTGAGGAAGGTGTCTTACGAATTGAGTTCTATGATGAACTGGCTCAGACAAAAGCCATTACCATGCTATCAAAGTATCATTATAAAATTTATGAAAGAAAATAAAGCTTTATAATAAACTGAGAATTACATTTCAGAAGGAGGCTACCATGATTTTTCGTAAAAATGGGCCGTTAAAAGGAAGTATTACCGTACCCGGTGATAAATCAATCTCACATCGTGCAGTTATGTTTGGTGCTCTGGCAAAAGGAACTACAGAAGTTACCAACTTTCTTCAAGGTGCAGACTGTTTATCAACAATTCGCTGTTTTGGCCAATTAGGCATTGAGATACAAAATAATTCCTCTAAGGATCAGGTTATCATACAGGGTAAAGGTTTACATGGATTGACAAAACCTACCGGAATGCTGGATGTTGGTAACAGCGGTACTACAATGCGCCTGATTTCCGGGATTCTAAGTGGCCAGGATTTTGAGACCACGCTGAATGGGGATGACTCCATTCAAAGAAGACCTATGGGCCGTATTATGACACCACTTACTATGATGGGTGCAGATATCATAAGCCTTGCAGGGAACGGATGCTCTCCTCTTGCAATTAACTCTTCAGCAACTCGAAATACAAAGCTGAAAGGTATCTCCTACACTTCTCCTGTAGCTTCTGCGCAGATTAAATCCGGTATACTGCTGGCAGGTTTATATGCAGATAGTAAAACTTCTGTAACAGAACCTTATCTGTCCAGAAACCATACGGAACTTATGCTGTCACAGTTTGGTGCAAAAATAAGCAGTGTTGGAAATACTGCGACAATCGAGCCCGAACCCGAATTAACAGGACGCCAAATTAACGTTCCCGGAGATATTTCCTCGGCAGCATACTTTATAGCTGCCGGACTTCTGATACCAAATTCTGAACTCGTAATCAAAAATGTTGGTATCAATCCTACCCGTGACGGTATGATACAAGTGTGTAAACAAATGGGTGCTAACCTTTCACTTGAGAATGTGATCGATGATGGCGGAGAACCTGTTGCAGACATTATCGTTCGTCACAGTGAATTAGTCGGAACAGAGATCAGCGGAGGAATGATACCTACCTTAATAGATGAAATTCCGATTATTGCTGTCTTAGCTTGTTTTGCAAAAGGACAAACCGTAATAAAAGATGCTTCCGAACTTAAGGTAAAGGAATCAAATCGTATCGACGTCATGGTAGAAAACTTAAGTAAAATGGGTGCTGACATCGCTGCAACTCCTGATGGTATGATAATCAATGGCGGAAAGCCTTTACACGGAGCAGTGATTGAAAGTAAACACGATCATCGCATTGCCATGTCTTTTGCAATCGCTGCTATGCTATGCGAAGGAGAAACAGACATCGTTAATGCTGAATGTGTGGATATCTCCTATCCTAACTTTTATTCTGATTTAGAAGGTTTATATTGATTGAATTACTAAGCAGATATCTATATTTTATTAAAAAATAATTTTATTAGATAACATTTTATTAAGCGAAGCTAACTTTTACCTTCTTAGTTTATAGTTTGTGACGTATTTAGCAACTATAAAACAAAATCGGGAGGTGTTGTTCTTCGCTTTTTGTGTACATAAATAGAATTATCTGTTAAAAGATTGGAACATTATCATACCGTCTTATCGTCTAATACAGTGTATAAAGGATTTTTAAATTATGGAGGCGAAACGATATGAAGAACTTTAGGAAAAGCAAACGGGTTATATTACCAGTCTCAATCGTATTGATTATTTTATTTTCCCTTATCTATATCTTTTATAACCCATTCACAAAGCTATTTCCCGTATCAGCTCCATCGATTGAGTCAGAGACATACCATGAGTCTGACACGCCCTTACAAACGGAAAAAATGGCTTATAACCCCTACACCTATATAACCGATTATATTCCCGCACCAATTGCAGCAATAGAGGCTCAGGATATTCGCATTAATTTTCAACAACTTTCAGAGATCCAAGATGATACAGATAAATTACCAGACGATATTTATGCCGAGTACTCCATGAATAATTCCCTGGGCATTAAGGATTTTATTCCTGAATTTAATTCTGCCGGAGAGGTAAGCTTTTCGCGCATTTCTGATAATGATTTTGATAACTATCAAGCGTTTACAGATTATCTTGGAGATAACACAGCAGATTTCCTTCAGGCTTTGAGTAATATGTCGGAACATCGCTTCTCCTCTATAAACTGCGTTACTTTTCAAAAGAATTCTGATATTGAACTGGGACTCATCTCTTTCCCTCTCTTCAGTAACGTGGAGGTAAATGTGCTGATCTCCAAGGATTTTTCAAAGATTGCTGCAATTCAGAAGAATAGTACCTATCAAGTATTGAACAAAGTTATGGAATCAGAGAATGTTTCAACGATGAAAGGGGTTGACCTGGCAACGGCTTATCATTATCAACAAAGAGTATTTCAAGAAAATGAAGAATCTACCACCGAGGAGCAATATATTTATTACACTTACTTTAATAAGAACAACTTAGAATATCTGTTACAATTTAAATCAAATTATACCGTGCTGGAAGGACAAAAGGAATATATGGTTGTGGGCGATTTACAGACACAGGAGGTATGTAAAAATACCCTGATAAATCTACTTGATCTATTGATAGGTACTCAACCAAATTGAAGAGACCTTGACTGTAATTAAAAGAATATTTCTATAAAATTAAACAACTTATTTACTAAAAAAGGAGGCTCACCTCCTTTTTTAGTAAATAGGAAACTGATGCTTCGTTCTATATCTAATCTAAGTTCTTTATTATAGTACATTTTTATCATTATTCTGACTAAATATCTTTCAAAATATCTTTTAAAACTCCTTCTATTCTTTTATATTATTCCTATAAGTATTTGACCTCAAAAATTTTTTCTACCCCGAAATAAATTTTGCACTCTCCTGACTCTAATAGATAGAAAGCAAAAGAAAGGAACGACTGTATGAAACTTCCGGAAGAACATTTCATATCTGAAATTGATGCGATGAAGCAGCAACTCTATCGTATTGCTTTTCTATATCTCAAAAATGAGTCAGCAGCACTGGAGGCCGTGGATGAAACTATCTTTCTTGCCTATCGAAATTTGAGACAGTTAAAGCAGCAAGAATATTTTAAAACCTGGGTAACCCGAATTCTTATTAATGTATGCAAAAAAGAGCTGAGGCGAATCAAGAGATTCCATCTGGAAGAGGGATTCCCCCTGCTGATACATAAGGATTATGATTCTATGCCTTTGAAGGAGGCAATCGGTAAGCTGCCAATGGATTTGCAAACTATAATAAATTTGCGTTACTTTAATGATTATACCCTGGTCGAGACTGCAAAAATCCTAAAACTGCCGCAGGGAACCGTAGCTACAAGGCAACGAAAGGCATTGTCCTTGTTAAAGTTAGAATTGGAGGTAGATTAAATGAATCGAAAGGAAGAATATCTATTACTAAAGAATGAGCTAAATCATACTCCCGTAGCACTTGAATATGCAACTTATAAAGCAATTGACAGAGCAAAGCAGAACAAAGGTATACCCCGCTTTATAAAAGCACCACTCCTCTCTTTATGTTCCGCTGCTGCCGCATTTATTCTTATGATTAACCTTTTCCCATCCATTGCACTTGCCGTGAGTGATCTCCCTTTTATGGAGGAGTTTGTAGCTGCTGTTTCGTTTAATAGTAGTCTAAAAACAGCGGTGGAAAATGATTATTATCAAATGGTTGATTACAGCCAAACCAAGGAGGACGTGACTGTTACTATAAAATCAATGATTGTTGATGCCGGACATATCTCCGTCTTCTATCGGATTGATGCACCTGTACCAACTGGTCGCTTTCACTTTGAGATAACCGATGAGAATCAACAACCAATTGAGGCTGCAATAAGTTCTCCGACCTATTATCAATCAAGAGAACTGGCAGAGATAACGTTAGATTTCTTTGATTCTCCGATCCCAAAGGATCTAAACGTTCAATTAACAGTAAATGTTGACGAAAATTTTAAATATCCAGGTGAAGGCTTAAGCTTAGAAGATGCCAGTGACCCATTTACAATACCCGCGGAACCTACTCTACAAGGAAAAGATTATTTGTTTGAACTTCACTTAAAACCTGACGATACCTACACCCGTATAGTTGATATTGTCTTAATAGACAAAACAATAACCATTGATGGACAGCAAATTTATTTTGAGAAACTCGCCATTTATCCAACCCAGTCCAGGTTATACTTAGAGTACGCTGCTGACAATACTGCTAAGATACAGGACCTTGACATTACTTTTACAGATGATAAGGGTAATACTTATGGTACTTCAAAAGGTGGCTTAACTGGACTTGGCAGCGAAGATGTTTTTAAACAGTCCTTGTTCTATGAAAGTAGTTTCTTTGCTGATGCCAAGCACTTAACCTTGTCCATTCAAGGTATAACTATGATTAAAATGGAAGTATTATATGGTGAGGTTCGTTATGATGAAAAAACTATTACGAATCTTCCCGACGGTGTCACCGTAGATTCTATGGAAATGAGGGATAACGATTTATATATCACTCTTAGAACTGTTGTAAGAACTGGTGAATATAATCAGTTAGTCTCTCAAACCTACTACGACTCTAACTTTAAGGAATATTATTTTAACTCATATTCAGCTTCAACAACGATTGCAGAGGATGAAACTATCTATCAGGTACATTATATTATTCCAGACTTCATAGACCATCAATATTTAATCCAATGGAATTATAATCCGGTGCAAAAATTTTCATCACCTATTGAAATAAAAATAAACTAACAACACCTTTTTTCGATATATTTTCCTGTTAAAAAGAAGAGATACTGCATAAATCCTAGCAGTACCTCTTCTTTTATATTCATGGCAAGTAATACGACTTGTCATTTCATCTTTTTAATACTCAGCTATCACCGAAATCCATATCAACCTATCATATATACAAGTTAATTAGGTTCGCTCAAACCAACCTATATATTAGCCTTACTTCTTTCTCTTTTTAAGAAATACCACAATTGCTCCTGCAATAACAAGAACTGCTGCACCAATAGCAGAGATAATTGCAGCTACATTTGTAGATGCCTTTTCATTAGAAGAATCTATACTCTGTCCATCATCAACAGCGGGTGTATCTGTAGGCTCTATCGCTATATCTTCTTGAAGCAATACAAGAGTTGAGATTGGATCTACACTTACACTGCCACCTGATATTGTCTCAAGAATTTCTGTGCCTGCCTGATTGCCTTTTACATACACATTCCAGTCACCTTCAGGAACTGTTACAGCTGTAGCTGATTTATTTGCATTAAAGATTACGCAGATTGCCTTAGCTGCTTCGCCATTAGGTGAATTGTTGATCGTATAGGCAACTACATTATCCTCTAATCCCTCCAGGAAGGTCAGATTCGCCTGAACATCAGCAGTCGTAGTCATGCGCAGTGCTGCATGTGCCTTACGGAAAGCAATTAGTCCTTTATAATATTCATAGACATCCTTATTGGTCGTTACCGTATCCCATTTAATGCTGTTAACAGCATCAGAAGAATTATAGCTGTTTTCATCAAAGCCTGTGCCATCTTCCCTTGGTTTGCTGCGGAGAATTTCTTCACCGGCCTGAAAGAATGGAATACCTTGAGAGGTCAGAACAATTGCAGAAGACAGCATATTCATTTTCTTACGATCTGCTTCACTGTCATCACTGTTAGAAATTGCAAGCTTATCCCATAAAGTATTGTTATCATGTGCAGAAGCATAGCTAACTGTCTGAGTTGGTTCCTTTGCCCACCATGCAGTTGAGTAATTAATTAAAGAATAGTCAATCTGTGGATGATCCGTGGAGCCTACAACACCAAACTTGATGATATTTTCCATACCAGCTTTTCCTGATACAAAGCCACGATCCATGGAATCAAATACACTACCCTTGATACCATCTCTAAGATCATCACTAAAAGCGGCAATATCAGAATCCATAGAAGCCATATTAGCCTTTAAAGCCTTTTGATCATCTGGAAGTGGTGAAGAACCTGCTGTCCAGCCTTCGCCGTAAACCATAATAGTTGGATCGATTTTATCTAAGGCCTCTCTTACAGCATTCATGGTATCGATATCATGAATACCCATTAAGTCAAAGCGGAAACCATCTACATGATACTCTGTCGCCCAGTAAACCACGGAATCAACAATGTATTTCCGCATCATTGCACGCTCGGAGGCAGTCTCATTGCCGCAACCGGATGCATTTGAGAACGTACCATCATCATTCATACGGTAATAATAACCTGGCACAACTTTATTTAAGTTAGAATCCGTACTGGAAGAGGTATGATTATATACCACGTCCATAATTACTCGAATATTACTCTCATGAAGAGATTGAACCATCTGTTTATATTCGTTCACACGTACCTCACCCTTTTGTGGATTGGTAGAGTAGGAACCTTCAGGAACATTATAATTCTCCGGATCATAGCCCCAGTTAAATTGATTGTTAACTAACTTCGTCTCATCTATGGTAGCATAATCAAAGGATGGAAGAAGATGTACATGGGTTACTCCTAAATCTACAAGATAATCAATACCTGTCTTATCTCCATTGGAATTCGTGGTTCCCTTTTCAGTAAACGCAAGATATTTCCCTTTATTCTTAATTCCTGAACTCTTATCCACTGAAAAATCTCTGATGTGAAGCTCATAAATAACGGCATCTGTCGAATTCACAAATGCAGGTTTTGAATCATTCGCAAATCCCTCCGGATCAGTTGATGCGAGATCAATTACCATGCCTCTGTCACCATTTACACCAGTTGCCTTGGCATAAGGATCAACTGCTTCCTTTGTTACTCCATCGACTGTAACAGAGTAGGTATAATATACGCCATTAAGATCGCCTGTTTTCTTAGCTACCCAAGTTCCCTTAACATCTTTCGTCATAGGGATATTTTCGATTGTATTAATTCCTACCCCTTCTTCAAAAAGGTTAAGTACCACCTCTGAAGCAGTAGGTGCCCAAAGTCGGAAATTGGTTTCATCCTTAGTCCAATTTGCTCCAAGGTCGGAACCCTCATAATAATATGCCTCCTCGAATTCAGGAGTAGAAAATACTTTTACATTTGATACTGTCATTTCACCAAATTCTCCAAAAACTAAAGTGTATTTTTTAAATAAATCCAGAGGCTGTTCCATAATAACACTGGCAGATAGAGCTTCCTTGCCAGCATCACTGGTTACTTCCTTAATAGGATATGTCACTCCCTCTGTGTCCTTTACAACAATCTTAGATGCAAGATCAGCTGCTGTACTATCAAAAGCTGTTGTTACTCTAAAATCAATCTGCGATGCATTCTCAATTGCTGCTTCCAAAATTTTTGGTGCCAAACTCATCTCGTCCTCCGTATATCCAAAATTAGGATCGTCCTGTACTGCATAGATGTCAATTACGCCGTCTTTTGCTTTCGTTACGTCAATGAAACGATCACTATTGGTATCCTTCAGGTTCCATGCATTGCTGCTAGTGGATTGACGTACAATAAAACCTATTTGAGAGATATCATCTCCCACTTCCAGTGTATACGTTGCAACCTTACCAAACTCGTCTTCCGCTCCAAATTCAAAGGCTGCGCCTTCTCCGCCAGCTGGCCAGGACCATACATTCCAACCTTCATAGTCCCCTCCATAGCGGTGATAATGAAGATTAATCGTAAACTGCTGCGCTGCTTTGACTGTTACCATTGGCTGAACTGCTCCAAGTACAGTTATCGCGATCAGGATAACTGCCATAATTACTGCTTTGATTTTTCTTTGCATTTAAAATCCTCCCCATAAGGTATTTTATACCTCTATTGTAACACAGGTGGACGAAATGATAAAGCTATTTTTCGAAATATTTCGAATAGTTACTGCTTTTCTATGATGATTCTTACAAATTTCTTCTTTCCTATCTTTATTACTGTGTTATCTTTCAAGATATTTTTTTCTATCTCAACTACCTTTTCCTGATTCACCTGAACTCCACCCTGCTGAACTAATCTGCGAAATTCACTTTTTGATGAAATAATCCCCTTATCAAGTAATTCGTTGCTAATATCCAGTAAAGAAACGTTATCCTTAGATATTCGAACTTCTTCCATATCCTCTGGAATTTCTCCTTTTTGAAAAACCTGATGAAAATACTCCTTTGCCTTAAGTACTTCGTCTTCCCCATGATATAATCTGGTAATAATTTCTGCTAACTCCAGCTTACAGTCTCTCGGATTTCTTCCCTTGGAAAGTTCATCACTAATCTCTGCAATACGATCCGGATGTTCATCCGTTACTAACTCAAAGTAGCGTATAATCAGATGATCAGGAATTTCCATTACCTTCTTAAACATAACTTCTGCCGGTTCATAGATGCCAATGTAATTCCCCAGACTCTTACTCATCTTCTCGATGCCATCCAGCCCTTCTAAGATTGGCATAAATAATGAAATCTGCTTTTCCTTACCTAGACCTCCCTGAAGTGTTCTTCCCATTAATATATTAAAGGTTTGGTCCGTCCCCCCAAGCTCAATATCAGCTTCGATTTCCACTGAATCATAAGCTTGCATCAATGGGTAGAAAAATTCGTGTAAGGCAATGGGTTCATTTCTTTTGAATCTACCTGCAAAGTCATCTCGTTCGAGTAATCTCGCAACTGTAGTCGTTGCTGCAAGCCCTAATACATTTTCAAAGTTAAGCTTTGATAACCATTCACTGTTAAATCGAACTGTGGTTTTACTCTGATCAATTATTTTAAAGATTTGGTTTGTATAAGTTTTTGCATTTTGCAATACCTGTTCTTCAGATAAAGGTATTCTTGTTTTGGACTTTCCGGTTGGATCACCGATTTTAGCAGTAAAATCACCGATAATAATTACTGCATGATGACCCAGATCCTGCAACTGCTTAATCTTTCGAAGTACCACAGTATGCCCCAGGTGAATATCAGGAGCTGTAGGGTCCAGGCCCAGTTTTACAATCAGGGGTTTCTTCTCTGCTATTGATTTTACTAGCTTTTCTCGCAGCTCTTCTTCACTAATCATTTGAGCCGCACCCTTTTTAATAATCTTTATTTGTTCATCGATCTCCTGTCTACTACCTTGAAACTGCGCCTCATTTTTTTCGTTCTTCATATTAACATCCTTTCTCAAATTCCTTATTTTATTCAGTTGAAACATATATAAAGTACAGTCATAAGTCTCCAGTATGAAATAGACGCAAAAAAACCCGCTCCTCTAATTGCTTAGAGGGCGGGAAAACTCTCGCGGTACCACCTCATATTTATCAGCTATTCACATAGCCGACCTTTTTGAGTACGCCATATAAGTGATAATAAAATCCTAAGAACCTAGACTTATGTCTCTCTAAATTCTCCTGATAATATTGTCTATCCATCTGGTTATACTCTAGCACGATAACGGGTGCAGGGGACCGTCAACAGCCTACTTAGATTACTCTGTTCGGTGTGAAGCTCAAAGATGTATTCCAAATCATATTTTCTGCACCTCTCATCAACCGGTTGCTTTCTGTAGATAATATTTGATTTGTACTGGTTCTTATCAACGCTTTACCTTATATTGAACGTAAGTATAACCATACTTATCACGTCTGTCAATACTCTTTTAGGCTAATAGCACCTTTTTATTCATTAGTAACAATTTAAGCCCTAATATTGCTATTCAATTTTAGTAGTGCTACAATCACCTTAATTCAAAATAAAAAGTTAATTCAAAGGAGAGTGTCTATGAACAGTATCGATAAGGCTCTGCATTGCTTTCAAAATGGCTACAACTGCTCTCAAGCCATATTTTCAACCTATAGCGAACAATTAGGACTTCCACAGGATCTTGCACTGAAAATCTCCTGTCCCTTTGGTGCTGGAATGGGACGAACAGCAGAAACCTGCGGTGCTGTAACAGGTGCTTATCTGTTAATTGGTTTAAAATACGGTAAATATCTCCCAGAGGATACGGTATCTAAGGAAAAAAGTTACGCTCTAGTCAATGAATTTAATCGCCGTTTCTTAGAACATCATGGCTCCCTTCTGTGCAAGGAACTTCTTCATAATGATATGAAAAAACCGGAGGATCTTGCCTACATTCAAGAACATGCCCTCTGGGACACTGTCTGCCCTCATTTTATCAGTACGTCAGCTACCATTATCGAAGAACTTTTAGAGCTTTCGTAGTACTTTACATACACAAATAATTTGTTATCCTGCCCTAGTGTTGAATACTAAACCCACATATTTTCAACTCAAACGGCGCAGTACGAAGCTTGATGATTGCTTGATAAAATCAGCTCAAAACTTCGGATAAAAGGATTCGTTGTGGACTTTTGATTATAGCGCAGCCTTTCTTATTAAATTAAAAGACTGATTATACCAAGCTAAGCAACATATATTAACTGCAAAGTTTGAGTTTCAACAAACAATAGTCTAATTCATTACTTAACTTCACTTTCCTTCATTGCTAAAGATAACAATAACTTAATTCTGTTAAGCTGATTAACATGTGATATTCCAGGGTCATAATCAATCGGCATAATATTCGCCTTAGGGTACTTTTCTTTTAAGGGTTTGAACATACCTTTTCCAGTGATATGATTTGGAAGACAAGCAAGCGGTTGGACACATAAAATGTTCTGTGTCCCTTGTTCTATAAACTCCACCATCTCTGCGGTAACTAACCATCCTTCCCCGGTATGATTACCAAGCGACAACATGGAGGATGCCATGTGTGCCAACTCTTCAATTGGTGTCGGTGGCAAGAATCTACTGCTGCCTTGCAGCTCCTGCATAATTGATTTACGATAACTCATCAGATAACTGGCTGCGATTGCGCTCTTTTGCTGGTCTAACTTCTTCCCGGCAAGATATCTGAATCGGAAGCGTGAATTGTAAGCAGAATATAAGAAATAATCCATAAGATCGGGTACAACTGCTTCAGCACCTCCTTCTTCTATAATTGATACAATGTCATTATTTGCTGTGGGATGATATTTTACTAATATTTCACCCACAACTCCAATCTTTGGTTTCTTAATATCCAGTAGTTCCAGATGTTCAAAATCACGTACGATATCTCTAATGTTTTGCCGAAACATTAATTTACTGCCATTTCTCAAATTATCCTTCGCTGTCTCGCTCCATTTTTCATACAAAAGCTGTGCAGATCCAGGAAAACGTTCATAAGGTCTTGTCCGGTATAACAATCTCATAAACAAATCCCCATAAATCATTCCCATGACTGCGCGATTTATCATTCCCAGGGAAATTTTAAAGCCTGGCTGCTTTTCCATACCAAGTGTGTTAAGTGAAATAATTGGAACATTGCCAAAGCCAGCTTGCTTTAATCCTAATTTTAAGAATGCAATATAGTTAGTTGCCCGGCACCCTCCGCCACTTTGGCTTATGATTACAGAAGTATGATCACAATCATATTTTCCCGATTTTAAGGCTTGAACCAGTTGCCCAATCATAATAATTGCAGGATAACAAGCATCGTTATTTACATATTTCACCCCTTCATCCACTGCTGTTCTATCCATAGCGGGCAGTACAACAAAGGTGTATCCACTCTTTTTCATTGCCTCTTGAAGAAGGTCAAAATGTATGGGAGACATCTGCGGTGCTAAAATGGTATGGGTTCGTTTCATCTTTCTTGTAAATGGAGGTATGTCATAACTGACCACCATTGGCACCACTTTATCATCTTGTCTTTCTCTTTCCTCCAT